>JAQSDT010000131.1 GCA_029946075.1 bacterium
GCGCCATTCCGCTCAATATCCCGATCATCGCTTCGGCGATGGACACCGTCACCGAAGCCCGCATGGCGATCGCGATGGCGCAGGCCGGCGGCGTCGGCGTCATCCACCGCAATTTCGATGTCGACGGACAGGCCGCGCAGGTGCGGCAGGTCAAGAAATACGAATCCGGCATGGTGGTGAATCCGCTCACCATCGGCCCCGACGCGATGCTGTCGGAGGCGCTGGAGCTCATGAACGATCATGGCTTCTCCGGCATTCCCGTCGTCACCGGCGCCAGCAAGGGCGTGCCCGGCAAACTGGTCGGCATTCTCACCAACCGCGACGTCCGTTTCGCCACCGACCCGAAACAAAAAGTGTCGGAACTGATGACGCATGAAAATCTCGTCACGGTGCGCCAGGGCGTCAGCCAGGACGAAGCGAAGCGGATGCTGCATCAGCATCGCATCGAAAAGCTGCTGGTCGTCGACGACCAGTATCGCTGCGTCGGCCTGATCACCGTCAAGGACATGGAGAAGGCGGTCGCGCATCCGCTGGCCTGCAAGGACTCGCAGGGCCGGCTGCGCGTTGCGGCGGCCACCACGGTCGGCGAGGGCGGCTATGAGCGTACCGAAAAGCTGATCGACGCCGGCGTCGACCTTATTGTCGTGGACACCGCGCACGGCCATTCCTCGCGCGTGCTCGAAGCCGTCAACCGCATCAAGCGGCTCTCCAATGCCGTGCAGGTGATCGCCGGCAACATCGCCACCAAGGAAGGCGCACAGGCGCTGATCGACGCGGGCGCGGATGCGATCAAGGTCGGCATCGGCCCGGGCTCGATCTGCACCACGCGCATCGTTGCCGGCGTCGGCGTGCCGCAGCTCACCGCGATCATGGATGCGGTCGAGGCTGCCAAGAAATCCAGCGTGCCCGTGATCGCCGACGGCGGCATCAAATATTCCGGCGATCTGGCCAAGGCGCTCGCCGCCGGCGCCGACATCGCCATGGTCGGCTCGCTGCTCGCGGGCACCGACGAGACTCCCGGCGAAGTGTTCCTGTGGCAGGGCCGTTCGTACAAGGCCTATCGCGGCATGGGCTCGGTCGGCGCGATGGCGCGCGGCTCGGCCGACCGCTACTTCCAGCAGGACATCAAGGACACGCTGAAGCTGGTGCCCGAAGGCATCGAGGGCCAGGTGCCGTACAAGGGCCCGGTCGGCAACGTCATGCACCAGCTCGCCGGCGGCCTCCGCGCCGCGATGGGCTATGTCGGCGCGCGCAATCTCGCCGAATTCCACGCGAAAGCGCAGTTCGTCCGCATCACCGGCGCGGGCCTGCGCGAAAGCCACGTCCACGACGTGACGATCACACGCGAAAGCCCGAACTATCCGGGCGGGGTGTAAGCCTCTCACCGTCCTTCCGGGTTCGCTTCGCGCCCCGGAATGACGGCGTTCGGCGGAAGCGCAACCCACCATCGTCATTGCGAGCGTAGCGAAGCAATCAAATTCACAGCTTGCGGAGCTGTGGATTGCTTCGCTACGCTCGCAACGACGAGTTCAATCAAGAAAACCAAGAGGAAACATCCCCATGTCCGCATCAGGCAAACGCATCGTTCTCGCCGCGCGTCCCGCCGGCGAACCCAAACCTTCCGATTTCCGCCTTGAGGAATGCCCGGTGCCGACGCCGGGCGCCGGTGAAATCCTGCTGCGCACCATCTGGCTGTCGCTCGATCCCTATATGCGCGGGCGCATGAGCGACGGGCCGTCTTACGCGACACCGGTGCCGCTCGGCGGCGTGATGGAGGCGGGCACCGTCAGCGAGGTGATCGCGTCCAACAATCCCGGCTTCGCCAAAGGCGACATCGTGCTGTCGCGCGGCGGCTGGCAAACGCATTCGGTCTCCGACGGCAAGGGCGTTGCCAAGGTCGATCCGAAGATTGCGCCGATCTCGACCGCCATCGGCGTGCTCGGCATGCCCGGCATGACCGCCTATACCGGCCTGCTCGATATCGGCAAGCCGCAGGCGGGCGAGACCGTCGTCGTGGCTGCGGCCTCGGGTGCGGTGGGTTCTGCCGTCGGCCAGATCGCGCGGATCAAGGGCGCCCGCGCCATCGGCATCGCCGGCGGCAAGGAGAAGTGCGACTACGTGAAGAAGGAACTCGGCTTCGACGAGTGCCTCGATCACCGCGATCCCAATCTCGCAGCCAAGCTGAAGGAAGCCTGCCCGAAAGGCATCGACGTCTATTTCGAGAATGTCGGCGGCGCCGTGTTCGAAGCGGTGTTTCCGCTGCTCAACGCGTTCGCGCGCATCCCGGTGTGCGGCCTGATCTCGGAGTACAATAATTTCGGCGAGACCAGCCCGAAATGGGCGGGCGCCATGATGCGCGCGGTGCTGGTCAAGCGCCTCACCATCCGCGGCTTCATCGTCAGCGATTTCGCCGCACGTCATGGCGACTTCCTGCGCGACATGTCGGGCTGGGTGCGCGAGGGCAAGGTCAAGCACAAGGAATTCGTCACCGAAGGCCTCGAGAGTGCGCCGGCCGCGTTCATGGGGCTGTTGAAGGGCGCCAATTTCGGCAAGCAGCTCGTGCGGGTCGGGGCCGACCCATAGTGTTTTCAAGCGAAGTGGGAACCGGTTCGCGTAAAGAAAACGCGTCCAAACAAGAGTCACAAACATCTCGGAGAAGATGACATGGCGGGAATTCTCGAGGGCAAGGTCGCACTGGTGACCGGCGGCGCGTCCGGCATCGGCCGCGCGACGTCGCTGGTGATGGCGCGGGAAGGCGCGCGCGTCGCGGTGGCGGACCGTGCCGAAGCGGATGCGGCGGGCACCGTCGCGCTGATCAACGCGGCGGGCGGGCAGGCGATCGCGATCGGCGGCGAGGTGACCAACGAGGCCGATGTGGCCGCCATGGTGGCGCGAACGGTTGCCGCGTTCGGACGGATCGACTGCGCGTTCAACAATGCCGGCATCTCCGGCAAGGCCGTTGGCCCATTGGGCCAGCGCACCCATGAACTGAGCCAGGAAGCGTTCGACCGCATGTTGGCGGTCAATCTCACCGGCGTGTTCCTGTGCCTCAAGCACGAGGTCACGCAGATGCTGGCGCAGGGCGGTGGCGGGGCGATCGTCAACACCGCGTCGATCGCCGGCCTGATCGGGCTCGCCACGTCAGCCCACTACGTCGCGTCGAAGCACGGCGTGGTCGGGCTGACCAAGAGCGCCGCGATCGAATATGCGCAGGACGGCATCCGCGTGAACTGCGTCAATCCCGGCTACATCACGACCCCGATGACCAAGGAGACGATCGAGGCGCGCGGCAGCGAGATCATCGCAAAGGTGCCGATGCGCCGCATGGGCGTGCCCGACGAGATCGCCGAGGCCGTGGCGTGGATGTGTTCGGACAAGGCCTCGTTCATGACCGGGGCGACGCATGTCGTCGACGGCGGCTACTACGCCGCCTGAGCGTCACGCCTGGCGGTTCACTTCGTCCAGGTCGAAATCGATCAGGCCGGGCGCGCGGACATGGCGGACTTCAAAACTGTCGGGCGAAAAGCGATATTCGACCAGCCCGACGTCCTTGGATGTGATGACCGGCTGAATCCGCTCGGGAAGCACAAAGCTCGTCGCCGGCGCCCAGACGTGGCGGGTATGCCCGAAGGTGAAATCCCGCCGCTGGTGGACATGGCCTGAGGCCACCAGCCGCAGGTCGACTTTGCCGAGCATCTCGATCAACCGCCTGCGCTGCGGCTGCGGCACGTAGCGGACCGCTGAAGCCGCGAGCTCGGGGTCGTCGGGCGCGTGCAGAAACAGCGGCTTGTGCAGGAACAGCGCGACCGGTTTGCCTGCGCGGGACAATTCCGCGGTCAGCCAGTCGAATTGTTCGGCCTCGCTCGCAAGCCCGGTATTCATGATCAGCGAGTTCAGCCCGATGAAACACCAGCCGGCCTCGTCGAAGCGCCAGCGGTCGTTGCCGATCACGGCGATGTAGTTCTGCAGCTTGGGCTCGCTCGCCGGAAGCTTCGGCATGCCACCGATCGCGGTCGGGTTGTCGCCGACGTCGTGATTGCCGGGCAAATGGCGGCACGGCACCGGCAGCGCATCGTGGAGCTCTTTCGCAAACTTCAGATCGTCCGGATGGGTCGGCGCATCGAAGGCGAGATCGCCGGTGTTGACGACGAGATCGGGCCGCGTCGCGTCGATATGCGCGGCGACGCGATGAAAATTGTCGGTCAGTTTTTGCAACCGGCGGGAAAGATGCGTATCGGAAATTTGCGTCAGACGAAATTCGCTCATGGGGGGTCCCAGCCTCGATCGTCGTCCCCCGCGAAGGCGGGGGATCCAGTACGCCGTGGCTTATCGATTCTATCATTAAAGTCTCTGGGATACTGGATCACCCGCCTTCGCGGGTGATGACAAACACGCCAAGTACCCACGCCTCAGCGCAGCGTCCGCTGCCAGAACGCCAGCATGTCAGCCTTGAACAGCTCCGCGTCGCCGTCGCGGCTGCCTATTTTGGCGCCCTTGCGGCCGTAACCGGCCTTCAGCGCATAGACCATCAAATCGCGATCGGTGAGCTTGCTGTCGGCGGCGTCGCGAAGCGGATGGATAAAGGCGCCGTCATGGGCGAGATACGCCGTCGGCGCGGCCGGGGAGACCGATGCCTCCGACACGTCGACGATCCCGGTGCCGCGATCGAAACTGTGATGCGCGCCGCCGATCAGGCGCATCGTCGCCTTGCCGCCGGAGAGGCGGATCGCCTGACAATGGCCCTGCACCTGCATCGGCGAGCACCATTCGTCGGCATCGCCCATGATCACGCGGATCTCGGTCTCGTCCACGGCAGGATCGAGGAACTGGTGCCCGCTCCAAGGATAGGCGGCGAGCACGCTGCGCAGGCCCGCGCCGGCGCCGACGACGGCGTCCGCAAAGCGGCGCGTCGCCGCCGTCAGCACCGCCGAGCCGCCGCGGCTGTGGCCCTGCGCGCCGATCCGCGACGGATCGATCTGTGGATGCGCCGCGAGCACCTTCCAGGCGGCGAGCACGTCGTAGGCGCTGGAGGCAAACGAGAACTGGGTCTGGTTGGCGACGGTGGAGGTGACATCGCGCGCGCGAAAGCTGTCGAGCACGAAGGCGGCAAAGCCGTCCGCCACCAGCGCCTCGGCATGGGCGACATGCGACGGCGCGACGCCGAGGCTGCCGGGAACGACCATGACGAGCGGAAACTTTCCGGCGATCTTGCGATGATCGGCCGCGGGCAGGAACAGCTTGCCGTCGATGGTCAGCCCGGGCAGGTCGGAAGAATGGCTGACGACGTAAAAATAGTTGAGCGGATTGGCCGAGGGAATTTCGAGATTCTGTCCCTTGACCTGTTCCTTCGCTTGTCCTTCGGCGCCATCGGCGAAAACAATGTCCTGATCCCGAAATCGCACGGCGGCGCTCTCCTCTTGCGGCTGCTCTTGGGTGGCAGCGATCCGCTCAGAGTAGGGCGCCGGACGGGATCGGGGAAGAGATCTTCATCGTGCCGCCTCGCTGGGACCGCGGGGCGGGTCGGGAGGGGAGAACCGTCGCAACTCTCGGGAGTTAGTCATTCGGGCTCGAAGGCCGGTTCAGGGTCTTCAGATGCGGTGATTTGTCAGGCGGCGGCGGCAAAGCTATTGCTTGGGTTCGGGCAAACGCCCCGGGGGGAGATTTTCATGTCGGTTCAAATCGTTTTGCTGCCGGTATTCGTGCTGATCGGGCTCACCTTTTTCCTGCTGATCTGGATGGTCGGCGCCCGCACCAGGGCGGTGAAGGCCCGGGAAACCAGCCTGAAGGACATTGCGGCGGGGCAGCCGAAATATCCGGCCAAAGTTGCCCAGATCGGCAATTGCTTCAGCAATCAGTTCGAAGTACCCCTCCTGTTCTACATCCTGATCGCGCTGGCGCTGCCGCTGCGCCATGCGGATTTCTTCATCGTGCTGATGTCGTGGGTGTTCGTGCTGACGCGGTTTGCCCATGCCGGCATTTTCACCACCACGAACAACATCCAGCAGCGCAGCCTCGCCTGGTTCGCCGGCGTGCTGGTGTTGCTGGCGATGTGGATCTACTTCGCGCTGAAGATGCTGCTGCTGATCTAGCTCATAGCGTTTTCGAGCGAAGTGGGCACCGGTTCGCGTCAAGAAAACGCGTCAACAACAGAAAGCTTTGAATGACTCCCGCCGCCCGGCTGTCCGCAGCCATCGAACTGATCGAGACGATCGATGCCCAGCGCGTTCCCGCGGCGAAGGCGCTGAAGGAGTGGGGCACCGCGCACCGCTTTGCCGGCTCGGGCGACCGCGCCGCCATTGCGGGCCTCGTCTGGGACGTGCTGCGCCGCCGCGCGTCCAGCGCCTGGCTGATGGATTCCGACACGCCGCGCGCCCGCGTGCTCGGCATGCTCAAGCTCGAGCGCGGCATGGATGCCGACACCATCTCCAACCTCTGCCACGGCGAACGCTTCGCGCCGGATCCGATGACGGGGCCCGAGCGCGCCGCGCTGATCTCGCGCACGCTCGACGATGCCCCGCCGCACATCGCCGGCGACTACCCGGAATGGCTGGATTCGCATCTTGCCGCCGTGTTCGGCGACGACCGCGTGGCGGAGGCCACCGCGATGGCGAGCCGCGCGCCGCTCGACCTTCGCGTTAACACGCTGAAAGCCAGCCGTGACAAGGTGTTGCCGCGGCTTTCGCA
>JAQSDT010000132.1 GCA_029946075.1 bacterium
CCTGCGCGATGGCTTTACGGCTTACTTCGTGCTCTCCCCGGAGAGGGCCAGCTCTTTTGCCTCCGTCGCTGCGCGAGATTTCTCCCGCACAACTTGACGCCAGCAAGGGCGGCGTCGGGACCACACGACTTCACCGTACGCACTGCGCGCGCTCGTCTCTCGCACGCATCGCGTCCACCGCTTCTCACCGCGCGTTCGTGACGATCGCGAGCGCCCCTCGTAACGGGTGAGTTGCCCGGAGTTAAATCACTGATTTGCCCGACGGGTTAAGCGGGAAATTTTTGCGCGAGGGGATGGACAGACTTTTGGTGATTTGCCCGTCGGGTTGATTTGTCGCAGCAGGCGATAATATTCGTCATTGCAAGCCAGGCGACTCGATCCCGTAGGATGGGTGGAGCGCAGCGATACCCATCGATTTCCGTGCGCATGAGATGATGGGTATCGCTGCGCTCCACCCATCCTACGCAGCTACACCGCCGCGCGCATCACCGCGTCGACGAGCAATCCCGCGAACAGCAGCAGACCCGCATCGCGGTTGGATTTGAATATCCGCAGGCACAGCGCCGGATCGGAAATATCGAGCCGCCGGATCTGCCACATCAGATGCGCGGCGAACGCGATCAGTCCGATCCAGGCCGGCCAGCGCACACCGCCGAGCAGCAGTGCGCCGCCGATCAGCACCACCGCCAGCGCATAGAAAACGATCAGCGCCAGATGCGTGCGCTCTGCGAACAATCGCGCGGTCGACTTGATGCCGATCAGCGCGTCGTCCTCGGCGTCCTGATGTGCGTAGATGGTGTCGTAGCCGATCACCCAGGCGATCGAACCGGCATAGAGCATCAGCGCGGTCAGATCGATCCGCCCGAGCGTGACGACAAAGCCCATCAGCGCGCCCCAGGAGAAGGCGAGCCCGAGCACCACCTGCGGCCACCAGGTGATGCGCTTCATGAAGGGATAGACCGCGACGATGACCAGCGAGGCGATGCCGGTCAGAATCGCGAAACGATTGAACTGCAGCAGCACGGCGAGCCCGATCAGCGCCTGCAGCACCAGGAAGGCGAGCGCCTGGGTGACGCTGACCTGGCCTGCGGGAAGCGGCCGCGAGCGCGTGCGCTCGACCCTGGCATCGAGGTCGCGGTCGGTGATGTCGTTCCAGGTGCAGCCCGCGCCGCGCATCACGAACGCGCCGACGAAGAACAGCACGACCACGAGCGCGAGGCTCGAAACATCGCGCGCGATGCCGGCGGCCAGCGCCGCCGACCACCAGCACGGCATCAGCAGCAGCCATGATCCGATCGGGCGGTCGAAGCGGGAAAGCCGGAGGTAAGGCCGCGACCAGAAGGGCGCACGCGTATCGACCCAGTTGCCGGTCGCATCGGCAACGCGGGCGGTCGCGTCACTCATCGAAGGGCGTCATCGCTGGAGGACGTTGCCGTTCAGCGTATCGAAGGTGCTGCCGCCCTTTTTGGTCGGCTGCGCTTCGGGCAAGGCCGCCGAGGAGCCCAGTGCTTCGCTCAGGCTCGGCGCGGCCGCCTTCTGCTGGGCTGCGGCCTGCTGCGCGAAGCCGCAGACTTTCTGCTGCATTCCCTCGGTATTCTTGTGGCCGGCCTTGAGCTGGTCGGCGATCTGCTGCGGAATTCCGCATTTGGCAGCATTGCTCTCGACGTATTTGATCATCTTGATTTCGGCCTGGCCGAAACTCGAGATCAGCTTGCAGGCCTCCTCGGGGCCGGCCTTGCGGTCGCCCGCGGCCTTGATCAGCTTGCCGCGCCGTTCCGCTTCGGCGCGCAGGGGCACAAAACCCTTCATGCAGGCATCGGCCGCGCCGCCGGGTCCCGGGGCCGCCGCTTGCGGCTGCGGTCCGGCGCCGCCGAACCCCGCGCCCGACCCCGGCGCTGCGCCTTGCGTGAATGCCGAGGGCGCGCCGACCGGCGCCGCAGGTGCGGCCGCCGCCGCGCCGTTCACCGGCGGAAATGGCGACGCATTGGTGGGAGCTGCGCTCTGGCCCGGAAGCGGCGCCGGAAAGGCGCCCTGCGCGAGGGCCTGGCCGGCGTGAGCGATCACGACGGCAGCGGTCAGCGGTACAATCAGGTGGCGGATCATCAAATGGTTTTCTCCGGCACGGTCCAGCAGACCCCTACGTGTCCCGAACGAAGCACGATTCCAGATGGGGCTTTCTACGATCGCTGCGCCCCGTTAACAACCCGTCGAATGGGGCAACAGCGCGGCGTTGGGCCGCGTCGGAATGCAAAATTTGCTCCTGATTGTAGCCCTTTAGGCTAAAAAGACCGCCGATCGGAACATTTATCCATGCCTGACCTCGACTTTCGCACGCCCCGCCTGTTCATCGACGCGCCCCTGAAGGAGGGCGAGCGGATCGCGCTGGAACGCGACCAGAGCAACTATCTCGGCAATGTGCTGCGGCTTTCGGCCGGCGAAAGCATTCTGGTGTTCAACGGCCGCGACGGCGAATGGCAGGCGCAGATCGAGGGCCACAAGCGGCCGGACCAGCTCACCATCGGCATCCGGCAGCGCGCGCAGGATTCGCTGCCCGACATCGCCTATGTGTTCGCGCCGCTCAAGCACGCACGGCTCGATTACATCGTGCAGAAGGCGGTCGAGATGGGCGCAGCCCTTCTGCAGCCGGTCGTGACGCGCCACACCCAGGTCTCGCGCGTCAATGTCGAGCGGATGCGCGCCAACGTGATCGAAGCCGCGGAGCAGTGCCGCATCCTCAGCCTTGCTGCGGTCGCGGAGCCGCTGGCGCTCGATCGCTATCTCGGCCAGCGCGACGCAAAACGCCTGCTGGTGTTCTGCGACGAGGCGAGCGAGGTCACAGCGCCATTGCAGGCGCTGCAAGCCGCTCGATCCGCGGGAAGCGGGATCGATATCCTGATCGGCCCCGAGGGCGGGTTCGCCGAAGAAGAACGCGCGCTGCTGCTGCGCCAGCCGAACATCAAGCGACTGTCGCTGGGCCCGCGGATTCTGCGCGCGGATACCGCCGGTGTGGCGGCGCTGGCGCTGGTGCAGGCGGCGATCGGGGACTGGAATCCCGGCTAGCTGGCGTATCCCGGATCGCTGGCGTTTCCCGGCTAGCCAAATCGGGCCTAGCCCCTTAAGGCACCGCTCATTAAGTCCGTTGGCCAATCCCTGTCGAAACCCGTCGGCGGCCATGCTAAGGCCTGCGCCAACGAGCTTGGAACCTCCGGAAAAGACCCTCGAACCGGCCTTTTCCCGTTAACTGGACACGAAATGACCGTTACCGCCGCCAAATCAGGTGCTGCCGGCTCCGCCGCATGGGCGGACGCGCTGCTGTTGTCGTTTGCGCAAGGCGGTTACGTCAGGGCCGAGCCTTCGATCCTGCAGCCGGCCGACCCGTTCCTCGACCTGTCCGGCGAGGACATCCGCAAGAGCCTTTATCTGACCACCGACGCGTCGGGCGAGGAGCTGTGCCTGCGCCCGGATCTGACGATCCCGGTGGCGCGCGATTACCTCGCGTCCGGCCGAGCCGGGCAGCCGGCGGGCTTTTCCTATCTCGGCCCGGTGTTCCGCTATCGCGGCGGGCAGCCGAGCGAATTTCTGCAGGCCGGCATCGAATCGTTCGGCCGGCAGGACCGCGCCGCGGCCGACGCGGAGATGCTGGCGCTGGCGCTGGAAGCAGCCGCAGCGTTCGGACAGACCGATGTCGAAATCCGCACCGGCGACGTCGCGCTGTTCAATGCGCTGCTCGACGCGCTCGACCTCTATCCGGTATGGCGGCGGCGGCTGATCAAGGATTTCAACCGCAAGGTCAGCCTCACCGAGGACATCGAGCGGCTGACGCTCGCGACCGCGCCGGGCCGTAACGAATATGAGGGCGTGCTGGCGGCGCTGGCCGGCTCCGACCGCAAGGCGGCGCTGGCACTGGTCGCCGATCTGATGTCGATCGCTGGCGCCGCCACCAATGTCGGCGGGCGTACGGTGGCCGAAATCGCCGACCGCTTCCTCGAACAATCGACGCTAAAGGCCGGCGCGCTGCCGCGCGACGCCGTCACCATCATCAAGCGCTTCCTCGCGATATCGGGCGATCCCGATGAATCGGTGGCGCAACTGCGCGCGCTGGCGTCCGACGCCCAGCTCAATATCACCGCCGCCACCGACGAGCTGGAAAACCGCGTCGGCTTCATGGCCGCGCGCGGCATCGACACGAAACGCACGCGGTTCTCGACCTCGTTCGGCCGCGGGCTGGATTACTACACCGGCTTCGAATTCGAACTGCACCGGAAGGGCAACGGCATCGAGCCGCTGGTCGCTGGCGGGCGCTATGACGGGCTGATGACGCAGCTCGGCGCGACGACGCCGATCCCGGCGGTCGGCTTCTCGGTGTGGATCGAGACGCTGGTGCAGCTTGGCGCCGTCAAGGGGAGCGCAGCATGAGCGGTCCTTTCGTCCTCGCCGTTCCTTCCAAGGGCCGCCTGCAGGAAAACGCCGAGGCGTTCTTCACGCGCGCGGGCCTGACGCTCGCCAAACCACGCGGCGCGCGCGACTATCGCGGCACCATCGCCGGCCTCGACAATGTCGAGATCGCGTATCTGTCGGCCAGCGAGATCGCCTCGCAGCTGTCGCGCGGCATGGTGCATCTCGGCGTCACCGGCGAGGATCTGCTGCGCGAGAGCATCGCGGATGCCGACCGGCGCGTGCTCTTGATCGACAGCCTCGGTTTCGGCAGCGCCAATGTCGTGGTCGCGGTGCCGCAGGCCTGGATCGACGTCCGCACCATGGCCGACCTCGACGACGTCGCCTCGGGTTTTCGCGAACAGCATAACCGGCGGATGCGGGTTGCGACCAAATACATCAATTTGACGCGCAACTTCTTCGCCGCCCACGGCGTGGTCGACTACCGCATCGTCGAGAGCGCCGGCGCCACCGAAGGCGCGCCCGCGGTCGGCACCGCCGAGATGATCGTCGACATCACCACGACCGGCGCGACGCTCGCCGCCAACGGGCTGAAAGTGCTCGACGACGGCGTGATCCTGCGCAGCCAGGCCAACCTCGTCGCCTCAAGGGACGCCGACTGGTCGAGCGAGGCGCGCGAAACCGCGCGCGTGATCCTCGACCACATCGCCGCCCGCGCCCGCGCCAGCAAGTACCGCGAGGTGCGCACGCGCTTCGCCGGCTGCAACGACGCCCTGCTGGCGGAGGCGCATCACCGCTTCGGCGTGGTCGCCCCGTTCGGCGGCCCGACCTCCTCGGGCATGCTCACGCTGCACTGCCCGCCGATGCAGCTGTACGCGCTCGGCAGTTTTCTGCGCGAACACGGCGCCGACACCGTCTCGATCGCCTCGCTGGACTACGTGCTGGACCGGGAAAACCCGCTGTTTGCCCGGCTCGAGGCGTTCCTGCAGCAATAAGACTGCCGTTCGTTCATCGTTGCGACAGCTTGGCGCTGATAGCATATGATGTTCCACAACAGGGATCCTGATCGATGACGCCCGGCTCTGACGTATCCGCCCTCTCCACCACCGCACGCGACGCCGCGGCGAAGGGGCTGTCGATCGTCGTTCCGCTCTATAACGAAGCCGCAGGCCTTGCCGCGCTGCACGAACGGCTGGTCGGCCTCGCCCGGACGCTGAAGGCGCGCTACGCCATGCCGTGCGAGGTCGTCTATGTCGACGACGGCAGCGCCGACCAGACGCTGGCCATCGCGCGCGCGCTGAAGGCTGACGCGCTCGACCTGCAGGTGGTGTCGCTGTCGCGCAATTTCGGCAAGGAAGCCGCCCTGATGGCCGGGCTCGACCACGCCCGCCGCGGCGCCGTGCTGTTCATGGACGGCGACGGCCAGCATCCGCCGAGCCTCGTCGAAAAGCTGGTCGGGCACTGGATCGATGACGGCTATGACGTCGTCTATACGGCGAAGGCGCATCGCGACAATGAATCGTTCCTGCGCCGCCAGGCGGTGCACGGCTTCTACGCGCTGATCAACTGGGGCGCCCGGCAGAAGATCCCGGAAGACGCCGGCGATTTCCGCCTGCTGTCGCCGCGCGCCGCCGCCGCGCTGAGGCAGCTTCCCGAGCGCAACCGCTTCTTCAAGGGACTGGCGAGCTGGATCGGCTTCCGCCAGATCCGCGTCGATTATGAGCCCGCGCCGCGCGCGCATGGCGTCACCACCTTCAGCCCGGGCCGGCTGATCGGCCTGTCGATCGAGGGGCTGACGTCGTTCTCGGTGGCGCCACTGCGCTTCGCCAGCCTGTTCGGCGTGCTGCTCGCGGCCGGCGCCTTCATGTTCGGCCTCACCATTCTCTGGGAGGTGCTGACCACGGGCAAGCAGGTTCCCGGCTATCCGTCGCTGGTGATCGGCCTGATGACGATCGGCGGCGTGCAGCTGCTGATGATCGGCATCGTCGGCGAATATATCGGCAAGATCCTGTCCGAGCTGAAGGCGCGGCCGATCTACTTCGTCGCCGAGCACACCGACAAGAAGGCCGAGCCGGAAGCGCAGCAGCCGGCCGCGCTGGAACGGACCGCCGCCGAATGAACGATCGCGCACCGCCGCGCCGGATCTGGCTGTGCGCCGACGATTACGGAATGGCCGACGGCGTCAACCGCGCCATCCTCGATCTGATCGCGCGCGGCCGCCTCAAC
>JAQSDT010000133.1 GCA_029946075.1 bacterium
AAGGTTCATGACCAGCGCGGTGGCCGCGCCGGCAAAGCTCGAGATCGCAAGGCCCGACAAAATGAGGATTAGCAGCCCGGCGTTGCGGCCGGCGATCGACAGCAGCACGAACACCGAGCCGAAGGCCGCGACGATCGCCGCGACCGGCAGCGCATAGGAGCGCACGTCGGCGAGCCCGAGCGCGATCACCAGCACCGCGCCAAAAGCCGCCGATTGCGGCGCGCCGAACAGCGAGGGCGACGCCAGCGGATTGCGCAGCAGGCCCTGCAGCGACGCGCCGGAGAGGCCGAGGATGGCGCCGATCGCCAGCGCCAGCAGCGTGCGCGGCAGGCGGATCTCGCGCACGATCACCTGCGCCACGTCGCTGCCGCCGCCGAACAGCGCCTGCGTCACCGCCAGCGGCGACAGCCGCACCGGCCCGATGCCGAGCGAAATCAGCATCAGCAGCGCGACGAGCGCCGACAGCGCCGCGACCGCGCCGATGCGGCGGCGCGCGGCGGCCCCGCTGCTTTGAGCTATGGCATCGACACTCATCAATCGTCCTAAAGCAGCTTTACCCGTCCCGGTACAGATGTTCGGGGGAAGTGCGTGCGACAAATATATCGCACTCGTCCAGCGAGGATCGCGGGTGGCCCCGGCCGGCATTGACTCGGACTTTGACTAACTTCTACCATAATTTCGACGGTTCCCGTTTTGGGGATCAAAAGGGAATGCGGTGCGGGGAAAGCTCCCCAATTCCGCGGCTGCCCCCGCAACTGTAAGCGGTGAATCTTTCGTCACGCGCCACTGGGAATCTCGGTCCTGGGAAGGCGACGAAAGGTATCGACCCGCGAGCCAGGAGACCTGCCGTCAGCCGTGGTCACACGCGAAGATGTCGGTCGGGGAGTACAGACATTAGCTTCACCTGATGCCCAGCGCAGAGTGGTGAGACTTGGTTCGCTGTGACGTGCCACTGACGTCATACCGAGGCCACAACCATGTCTACCATCCCAGCAACCGCCGGACGGCGCCGCCGTCTCTGGCTAGCTTCCAGCATCCTTGTGCCGATCGTAATGCTTGGCATTTCAATCGCCCACGCGCAGACGCCGCCATCCGATCAGTTGCCGCCGGTTGAGGTCAGCCCGCCCGGTGATCAGAACCGCACCCGCGCCAGGCCGACCTATGACGAAGGCAGCGTCGGGCGCCGCGTTGCGCCCAGTCCGAGACCTTCCACTGCCGCCAACCCAGCTTCAGGACCGAATTCGAACGTTGCGTCGCAGGGCGCGGGGCAGGGTGGTAACGCCATCGTCGGTGCCTCCTCGACCGTGATCACGGCCGATGAGATTGCGCATTCGCCGTCACAAACGCTCGCGGAAATCATCGCTCAGGTGCCGGGTGTGCAGTTGCAAACGCTGTTCGGCGGCGTCAACGGCGCCAAGACGTCGGTCGATTTGCGCGGCTTTGGCGCGTTCGCGACCAACAACACGCTGTTCCTGCTCAACGGCCGCCGTCTCAATGACGTCGACAAGGCTGGCTTCGACCTTTCGACCATCCCGCTCAATTCGATCGAGCGCATCGAGATCACCCGCGGCAACAGCGGCGCGGTACTTTACGGCGACAACGCGGTCGGCGGCGTCATCAACATCGTCACCAGGACCGGTGTGAGCGGACCTCCGGTCGCAATCAAGGCCGAGGCTGGATACAGCTCCTTCAACCAGCGCATGGCAGCGATCTCCACCGCGGTCAATTCGGGGCCATGGTCGGCGTCGTTCTATGGCAACGGCATCAAATCGGACGGCTACCGGGTCAACAACGCGCTCGACCAGCGCAACGGCGTCGGCAACATCAACTACACGACGCCGGATCTCACGGCGTTCCTGACCGTCACCGGAAGCGATCAAAAGCTGGGCTTCCCGGGCGGCCGGCTGGTAGATCCGTCGATCAGCGTCAATCAACTCGTGACCGCCCGCACCGGCACCGGCACGCCGTTCGACTACGGCAACCAGCAGACTGCCAGCGTCACGACAGGATTCACGAAAACGCTGATGAACGGCGTCGACCTCATCGTTGACGGCGGATACCGGAAAAGGGACACGCAGAGCGGCTTCTTCGGCCTGGTGCCGACCGCCAGCTTTACGTCGACCTACCTTGACGCTGCCTTGCAGACCTGGTCGATCACGCCGCGCCTGAGCATCAAGAATACGATTCTGGGGCTTCCTTCGACGATCCTGACCGGCATCGACTATTACGATTCGACATTCAACCAGCAGCGCGGTGCCTTCAAAGGCCTTGCGCCGACCCACGTCTACGACATCGCACAGCAGACGCTGGGAGGTTACTGGCAGCACACGATCGGCCTGCTGCCGACGACCGACATCTCCTATGGCGCACGCGTTCAGAACACCCGGGTCTCGGCGCGTGATCGTTACGACGGCACGGCGCCCGGTTGCGCCATGTTCTTCGATTGCAGCGCTCCAGCCTCTCCGCTGAACACCAGCGAAACGAACTATGCGTTCCATGCGGGCGTCGAGCATCGTTTCACCAACGTCTTCTCGGTGTTCGGTCGCGTCGCCAGCGCATTCCGTACGCCTGATGTCGACGAGCGCGTTTCGACGGGGCCGGCCTTCGGCCCGCCGCCGTTCTTCGATCCAATCCCCGGTAACTTCAAGCTGAAGACCCAGACCTCGCAGGACATCGAAGGCGGCTTCCGGGTCAAGACCAATGTGTTCCAGGTGCAGACCAGCATCTATGCGATGGATCTCGAGAACGAGATCCACTTCAACCCGGCGCTGTTCTATAACGTCAATCTCGATCCGACCCGTCGCTACGGCGCCGAAACTAGCGCCGCACTGCGCGTCAGCGATACCGTGACGTTCCGGGGCGGTTTGGCCTATACGCGTGCTATATTCCGCGAAGGTCCGTTTACGGGTAACGACGTGCCGCTGGTGTCGCGTCATACCGGCAATCTCGGCGTGACCTGGAACATCTGGCAGAACTATCTTGTGTTCGACGCCACGCTGCGCGCGTGGAGCGAGCGCTTCATGGACAACGACCAGGTCAACTCGCGCGGCCCGCTGATTCCAGCCAGCGCCACCGCCGATCTGAAGCTCAGTGGTCAGGTCGACCGTTTCTTCTGGTCGGTCGGCGTGAACAACGTGCTGAATGCGCTGTACTACGACTACGCGATCGCCAGTACCTTCACACCGGGCCGCTTCTCGGCCTATCCGCTGCCCGGCCGCACCTACATGGTGAAAGCCGGCGCGACGTTCTGACGGAAACGGCCGGTTCGGCATCCCGCCGGGCCGGCTTGTCCTGATCCGGCAAGACGTTATTCTCTCCGGCCGCAAATGCCGGAGAGAATACACATGCCTGCGCCGTCGGCGGCCATCGAACTGCTGCAGCGAGAAATCGCCAATCCCGAGACGCAATGGAGCCTCGGTACGTTCGGGGCCATCGCAGAGTTTTCCCGCGACCCTGACGAGCCGGTGCGTCTGACGCAGACGGCGGACACCGTGGCAGCCGTGACATCGCGCGGCGGCATCGCGCTGAAGCCGCTCGCGGGCAGCCGGCCGTTTGCCTCCGAGAGCATTACGAAGACCGGCTGGAATCAGCGCATCTCGCTATGCCTGCCTGCGGATGCCTGTACGATGAACCTGCGAACCGCGCTGACCGAACTCGGCGTCGATCGCGAGGCGCCGCGCGAAGAGGATCGCGAGTCCATCCTGTTCGATCTCGGCCTCGGCGCGTTGCAGGCGGATTTTTGCGTGCGCATCGCGGATCGCGATCTGGCCGCGCGGTTGCGCGCGCATGTCGGCCGCGCCGTGTTCGAGCCGGATAATCCCGCGATGGGAATGATCCTCGCCGGAAATCCGCATCGCGTTTTCTTCAGCCGGCTGGGGCGCGTCGAAGTCTATCAGCCGATCCCGCCGCCATCGGGCAAGAGCCCGGAGGGCCCGCACACCCATGTGCTGCCGAAACTGCTGAAGAGCGGCCGGACTCATCCGGCCACCGAGCCGGTTCCCGAAGGCTGGGTTCCCTGCGCACATCTGTACCCGGCACACCCGGTGCGCGACGCGCTCGGTGAACCCCGGCCGTTCGATGCCGCGCGTTACCATGCGTTCCAGCGGATGATGGCGGCTTACGGCGATCCGGCCGCGCTGGCGATCAAGCATCGGGTGGTCGATGCGGTAGCGGCAGGCGAGCCGCCTGCTTCCGTGGCGAGCGACCGTCATGGCCGAACCGGCATGCGCATCGCACTGCGTCAGATAAAGGCGGAAGGCAACGCACCGGCTGCGCTCGCCGCCTGGCTTGCGAACTTCGATCAAGGCAGCCCCGACGAGCCGGAAGACGACGCGGCCTTTCACCATAACGGCTGATTTGGCGCGAAAGCAGGGCGATTTCGACCGAAAATAACGTCCTGCAGGCTTCGATCCGTGATAAACCGACCGCCAAACACGCGACGATATCGGTCGTGATTTCAGAGGTATGCCATGGACGAAGAGCCGAAAAGCGCCGCCGAGATGAAGGAGATCCGGCTCAAGCGCAAGCGGACCCAGGAAGTCGAGGGCATCAAGGCGATGGCCGAGATCGCGGCGGCCGACATTGCCATCCGTAAGCGGACCGAAAAGCTGCGCGCGCTCCGGCTGGCCAAGGAAGCCGCCGATCTGCAGAATCCACCGGAACCGAAGACCAAGGCGAAGGCCAAGGTCAAAGCCAAGGCTGTTAAGTAAGGCTGAACCGAAATGTCCAAAGATGATCGCGACCGCGCCCAGGCGCGCGCCGACAAGGTGACGAGGGCCGCGCAAGACGCCAGGTCCGGCAAGGCCGACCGAGACGCGGCGTCGCGGGCCGTGCTCGACAATATGGCCAAGCTGAAGGCCATGCGGCTGGCACGCGAAGCGGCCGAGCCTCCGCGCGCGCCCGTCGCCAAGAAGGCCGCCCGCGCCAAGACGAAGCGGGCGGATGAAAAGACGCCGGCGCTGTCGGATTGGCTGGCGAACCAGCAGAGCGGTGGGCGGCGTACTTAAAACTGCGCGCCGCGCTGTTGAGCGCTACGCCGGCCCCGGCCAGTCGATCATCGAGCGCGTCTTGTTCTCGGCGTCGTAGACCTGCACCTGCAGCATCTGAAACCTGTTCTTCAGCGCCATGCCGGCTTCTTCGGCGGCCTCGACCGTTTCGTGATGCGATTTGAAATGACCGTCCACCACCAGCGAATAACCGGTGGTCGGCGCCTTGTCGGCGCGGAGAATCTTGCGCGGTTGCGGTTCTTCCGCCGCAATGCGAGGCTTCTTCATGATGGCTCCGTGGTGTGCCCTTCGGATCGTACGTCGCAAAAAGGGCAGGAAGAATCGTTGAACCGGCGCTAGGATACGGGCCTGACGCGGTCGGATTGAGGTCATGCCGTTACTCCGAATCGGCATGCAGGGCAACGGTGATCGCGAAGGCAAAAAGGCATCCCATGGGCGGACCAAAGACACCGATCGAGCCTCCGAAAAAGGGCGACGACAAGCCGAAGAAACCGGAACGTGTTCCGGTCGACGACGACGATTTCGAGGACGGCGATTTCGCCACGCCGAAGCGCGATCGCGACGGGACCGACGACGAGCCGTTGTAAGTGGGTCGTTCGGGAAACCGAACTGTCGTCGCCCGGCTTGACCGGGCGACCCAGTACTCCGAGACGCTTGTGATCGATCGAGAGGCCGCGGCGTACTGGGTCGCCCGCCTTCGCGGGCGATGACAGTCGAGGTCCCGCATCCCCTGCAGGGGCAGCCATGCAGCGGCATTCATGGACAAATAACGGCTGCCCTATATTTTCACCCCAGCCTGGCCGGGCCGTTTTCACGGGGTTTCTGAGCTGACATGGTCGATATTCTGGCTGCACCGCAACACGCAAAGGCGGACACTTCGCTGCGCACGCTGGTGGCGATATCGATTGCCCATTGGGTCAGCCATTTCCATCTGTTCGTGCTGCCGATGCTGTTCCCGTTCCTCAAGGCGCAGCTCGGCGTCGGCTATATCGAGCTCGGTTTCGCGCTGACCGTGTTCGGCGTGGTGTCCGGCTTGACGCAGGCGCCGATCGGTTATCTCGCCGACCATATCGGCGCGCGAAAGGTGCTGCTGATCGGCCTCACCATCGGCGGTCTCGCGCTGATCCTGCTCGGCCTGCATCTGAGCTACACCTCGCTGATCCTGTGCGCCGCGCTGCTCGGGCTTGCCAACAGCGTCTATCATCCCTGCGACTACGCGATCCTGTCGACGCATATGGACGCAAGGCGGATGGGCCGCGCGTTTTCGATTCACACCTTTGCGGGTTTCCTCGGCGGCGCGGTGGCGCCGGCGATCATCGCGGCATTGGTCGCCATGGTCGGCGGGCTCGGCGCGTTGATCGTGGCGGGCGCGGTCGGCCCCGCCGTCGCAATGCTGTTGCTCGTGATCGGCATTCCCGATGCGAGCTCCGCCGACCGCAGGGGCGATGGCGCAGCAACGCCGCAGCAGAGCGTCATTACGCCGGCGCTGATGGTGCTGACGATCTTCTTCATGCTGCTCGGCCTGTCCAATGCCGGCATCAGCAATTTCGGCGTCGTCGCGCTGATGAGCGGTTATGACGTGAGTTTCCCGGCCGCCAATATCGCG
>JAQSDT010000134.1 GCA_029946075.1 bacterium
GCAGCGTCATTCTTCGACACGCCGCAAACCCCCGAGGCCAGAACCTTCCTCGCGGGAGAATTACTCGTATGAGGGAAGGAAACCCGATGACTACATTCACCCGCCGGCTGCTGATCGCAGCCGCCGCATCGCTGGCGTTGTCCGGTAACGCGTCCGCTCAGGAAAAATCCATCGTGGTGGCCTCCACCACCTCGACGCAGGATTCCGGCCTGTTCGGCTTTATCCTTCCGATGTTCAAGGCCAAAACAGGGATCGACGTGAAGGTGGTAGCGCAAGGTACCGGCCAGGCGCTCGATACCGCGCGCCGCGGCGATGCCGACGTGGTGTTCGTGCATGCCAAGCCGGCCGAAGAAAAGTTCGTGTCCGAGGGATTTGGCGTCAAGCGCTATCCCGTGATGTACAACGACTTCGTGCTGATCGGCCCCAAGGCGGATCCCGCCGGCATCAAGGGGTCAAAGGACATCGTGGCCGCGCTGACCGCGATCAAGACCAAAGGCGTGGAGTTCATCTCGCGCGGCGACAAGTCCGGCACCCATCAGGCCGAGATCAATCTCTGGAAGGTCGCCGGCATCGACATCACCAAGGACAAGGGCCCCTGGTACAAGGAGATCGGGCAAGGCATGGGCGCCGCGCTCAACACCGCCTCGGCGTCCAGCGCCTATGTGCTGGCCGACCGCGGTACCTGGCTGTCGTTCAAGAACCGCGGCGACCTCTTGATATCCGTCGAAGGCGACAAGCGCCTGTTCAACCAATATGGCGTCATGCTGGTGAATCCGGAAAAGCATCCGACCGTCAGGAAAGACCTCGGCCAGCAGTTGATCGACTGGCTGGTGTCGGCGGAGGGCCAGAAAGCCATCACCGACTACAAGATCAACGGCGAGCAACTGTTCTATCCCAATGCCAGCGATCCCGGTGCGTGATGCGCGCAGGGTATCCGTTGCGCTTGCGGTCATTGCGGCCATGACGGTGCCCGTCATGGCCGATGAACCGGTGTTGCTCCACGCCGCCGGCAGTCTGCGCAGCGCGCTGACCGATGTCGCGAAAGAGTTCGAAGCCGCAGGCCTCGGCAAGGTGCAGGCGAAATTCGGCGCGTCCGGCCTCCTGAAGAGCGATATCTCGGGCGGCGCCAGGGCAGAGGTGTTCGCCTCCGCCAACATGGAGCATCCGCAGGCGCTGGCGCAGGACAAGCGCAGCGGGCCGGTGATGCTGTTTGCGCGCAACCGGCTGTGCGCACTGGTGCGGCCGGGCCTCGAGGTCACGCCGGCCTCGCTGCTCGACCGCATGCTCGACGCGCAGGTCAAACTCGGCACCTCGACGCCGAAAGCGGATCCTTCGGGCGATTATGCCTGGGAAGTCTTCCACAAGGCCGAGAAGCTCAAACCCGGCAGCCTTGTTGCGCTGGAGACGAAGGCTCTGCAACTCACCGGCGGACCGTCGAGCCCGCCGACGCCGCCAAACCGTTCGATCTATGGCGAACTGGTCGCGCAAGGTGCGGCCGACATCTTCCTGACCTATTGCACCGGTGCGAAGGCGGCGCAGCAGGAAAATCCTGCGCAGCGGATCGTTGCGCTGCCGGATGCTCTCGCGGTGGGCGCCGACTATGGACTGACTGTGATCAACGGCGCCTCACCTGCGGCCTATCAGTTCGCGATGTTCGTCCTTTCGGGACAAGGCCAGCGCATTTTCGCGAAACACGGTTTTGCCGCGCCGGCGCTGCCGCAATAGGAGCGATCCATGCTGCGCACGAACCTTGCCGTCGTGGCGTTGTTCGCCTCGCTCGTCCCGGCGATCGCCGCGGAGGATGGCTGCGAAAAATTCGCATGGCCACTGGCGCGCGAGCGCGCGACGTTCGCGGCACCCGACAAGACCGCGCTTGCATCGGGCGCGACGCTGTCGGCGATTCCCGCCGGCCCGCTGGTGATCCGCCTGCAGCCGGCGGCGGAGGCCACCTTCGCGATGCCGCCGGAGCGCAAGCCGCGCAGCGAACAGTGGCACGGCGGCATGGTGCAATTTCCGGCGCTGCCGAAGGCGGGCATCTATCAGATCACGCTGTCGGACGAGGCCTGGATCGACGTCGTTCAGAACGGCCGCTACGCGCGCTCGGTCGGCAGTACCGGCCGCGGCGATTGCCCCGGCGTGCGCAAGAGTGTTCGCCTCGATCTCGACGCGGCGCCGTTCGCGCTGCAGGTCAGCGGCGTTCCCTCCGACAGCATCGTGATTGCGATCGGCGCCGCGCAATAAACCGCGCTGTCTGCGGCATCGGGAACTCCGGCCATCTATCTTCGTGAACGATCGTTTAGATTGCGGTCGAAATGTCGCATGTCAGGAACGCGACGCGCGCCCGGCGATTGACCTCCACACGTTCACTGGAGTTCAGAGATGAAGAAGCTAGCTATCGCAATTGCCGTCGGCACCGCCGCGCTGATGGCAGGTTCCACCGCCAACGCCGCCGGCACCGGCGTCAAGGCGCAACGCACGACGGATGCTGCGCAGACCTCGACCGACATCGGCTCGCGCCACCGTCACGGCCACTGGCGCGGTCATCACGGCCATCGCCACGCGCATCAGCGCTATTATCGTCCGCACTACAACAGCTACAATTACTATCAGCCGCGTCCCTACGGCTACTACCGCGGTGGCCCCCGCTACTATGGCGGCGGTCCCGGCGTAACCTTCAGCTTCGGCAGCGGCGGCTATCGCGGCTGGTAAGGTCAGGCAGACGAGACGGAAAGCCCGCAGCCATGCGGGCTTTTTCGTGCGGAAGGGTATAGGCTGGGATTCGCGCCGGTCCTGGCGCGATCCCTCCATTGAAAGAATCCATCATGAGCGAGCGACTCGAAACGCTGAAGAAGGCCCGTGAGCGCATGATCGAGGACCGGGACGCTCACGCCAAGGTGCTGGCCGCCCCGTTCGACCGCGACAAGGCCGAGCGCGCCCGCAACAAGTTCATCGAGATCCAGGTGCTGGTCGATGCGCTGGACCGCGCGATCCATGGCGAAGTGGCGATCGCGGCGGTGGGCTGAGTTTGCCGCCCGCGCAGTCTATTCCTGCAGCGACGACACGCTCGCGGCGATGTTGTCGGCGAGACCTTTGACCAGGGGCACGTAGCGCCGGATGACGTCGGCACGGTCGAGCGCCGAGGCGAAGTAGGTCATGCCGACCGTGGCGAGTACGCGTTGATTGACGAGGATGGGAACGGCAATGGTGCCCGATGAACGCGGTTCCACCATCTGGTCGCGCTCGGCAAAGCCCTGTTTGCGGATCGCGGCGAGCAATGACAGCGCGCGCCGGCGCTCGCCGGCCAGCCTGTCCTCCGGCTCCTGCGACCGCGTCAGCATGTCGAGCAGCATCGAGCGTTCGCTGGTCGGGCAGAAGGCCAGATAGGCGCGGCCCAGCGCCCGGCCGAGCAGGCTGAGCTGCATGTTCAGCGTGCCGTGAAATGGCGAGACCGGACTGTCGGGGATGGTGCTGAAGCGGACCACGACGCTGGAACGGTCGAGCACGGCGATGGCGATCGGCCAGTGATATTGCCGCGTGAAGGCGATCGCCCAGGGGCGGGCGGCTTCCACCACCATCGGATCGCCGTGGAAGCCGTTGCTGAGCGACTTGACGCGCGAGGCGACCGCATAGCCGCCCTGTCGCCGGTCGTTCGCGGCATAGCCCATCGCGCACAGCGATTTCATCAGCCGGACCACGGTCGATTTCGGGAGCCCCGTCGCCTTGTGCAGGCGGTCGAGCGATGTGACGCGGTGGCGGTTGAGTTCCTCCAGCAGCAGCAGCGAGCGGGAGGCGGCCTCGACGGTGGCGGTCTTGAGCGGCATGTTCAAAATTCCACCTGGTGGAACGCTGCGGAATAGCTATGGCCGACCTCGGGTCGGACTGCAATGGATTTCGCCAGGTGCCACGCGAGGGTCGGTTTTCCGAATGCCGGCCGCGCAGATGGCCGGGAGGAGCCAGATTGTCCGGAGATATTGTCAGGCCGCACTATTCGTCGTTCCGGCGCCGCTTCGCCGCCGGGCAAATCGTCGTCGGCAGTTTCATCAAAACGCCGACCACGCATGCGACTGAGATTTTCGGCGGGCTGGGTTATGATTTCGTCGTGATCGACGAGGAGCACGCGCCGATCGACCGCGCGATGACCGACGTCATGCTGCTGGCCGCGCGTGCCGGCAACCTTGCCGGGATCGTGCGGGTGTCGTCGGACGATCCGGCCAAGATTCTGTCGTGCCTCGATTGCGGCGCGGCCGGCGTGCTGGTGCCCCACGTCGCGACCGTCGAGAAGGCGCGCGCGGTTGCCGCCGCCGCGCGTTACCGGGGTGGACGGCGCGGCTATTCCGGCTCGTCCCGCGCCGGCGCCTATGGCGCCACGCCGATGTGGAGTCTGGTCGACGAACAGGATGCGTCGGCCTGCGCGATTGCGATGATCGAGGATCCCGAAGCGCTCGATGCGATCGACGCCATCGCGGCCGTGGACGGCATCCACGGCTTCTTCATCGGTCGCGGCGATCTCACCGTTGCGCTTGGCGCCAAATCGTCGGCCGACGCGCCGGTGAGGGATGCCGTCATCCGGATCATGGCGGCGGCGAAGAAAGCGGCGAAACCGGTTTGCGTGATGGTGGCGAGCGCGGCGGAAGCGATGGATTTCGCCGGCCTCGGCGCCAGCGCCTTCATCGTCTCGTCCGATCAGGGCTTGATGCGCAGGGCAGCGGCGCAAACGCTCACCGAATTCAGGACCCTCGTTCAAACCACGGATGCTCAGCATGTATCACAACACTGATCCCCGCGTCGCGCTCGCCGCCACGCCGGCCGGCAGCAAATCCGTCGCCACTCATTTCGCCGGCGCCGAATACGCCAAATTCTACGAAACGCCGCCGTTGGAAGACCGGGACGGCGCGCGTACCTGGTACGCCCGGGGCCAGAATTTCATCATCGCCTACAGCGACGCTGACAAGGGCGCCGTGCTGAGCCGGACCGCTCAGCCCGACGAATATGTCGTGCTGCTTCCCGATCCCGGCGCCGGCGCCGAAATCGTGTGGGGCAACGAGCGAAAATTC
Source organism: bacterium (assembly GCA_029946075.1). Lineage (GTDB taxonomy): Bacteria > Pseudomonadota > Alphaproteobacteria > Rhizobiales > Xanthobacteraceae > Bradyrhizobium. The sequence goes on from JAQSDT010000134.1 coordinate 5,055, forward strand.
GTGAACGGCCACACCATCAGTTTCGTGCCGGCCGGGGTGAGTTCCGTCACGATGCTGGGCGCCGCCAAGGTGGTGCGCATGATGACGTCGCGGTCCGACGATCTGGCAAAACGATGCTCCAACGCCGCGTCCTATACGACGCCGCATCCCAATCTGCCGCCGTTCGAGCCGTGGCCGGAAGCGACGGGCGGGGAGAGGATTCGCACCTACAGCCTCGACGTCGCGGCGACGCCCGGCAGGTTCGGCCGCATCTTCCGCTGCTCGACCTTCATGGTGAATTTCCTCGAGCCGCGAAACGGTCCGCGCGATCCCGGCAAGATGTCGCCGCATCACCATGACGATTTCGAACAATGCTCGCTGGCGCTGGCGGGCACCTTCGTTCATCACCTGCGCTGGCCGTGGACGACTGACATGAGCCAGTGGCGCGCCGACGATCACGAAAGCTGCGGCTCGCCCTCGATCGCCGTGATTCCGCCGCCCTCGATCCACACCTCGCAGGCCGTCGATCCCAAGCTCAATGTGCTCGTCGACATCTTCTGCCCGCCGCGGCTGGATTTTTCGGCCAGGCCCGGCTGGGTGCTGAACGAAGAAGAATACCCGATGCCCGCGCCGACTGCCGCGGGAAAATCTGCCGCCTGATACGCATTCAACCGAAAGGGTCCGGCGATGGCCGACAAGCAAGCGTCCTATCCGAACACGGTGCCGCTGCCGCCGCTGTCGCGCGCGGCGGAGATCGCCGATCTGCTGGTTGGCGCGATCGACCTGCATTGCCACAGCGGTCCGGCGGCGATGCCGCGCATTCTCGACCACCACGAGGAACTGCTCGACGCTGCGGCAGCGAAGTTCCGCGCCGTACTCTACAAGGATCATTTCTACGCCGGCATGGCGCACGCGATCCTGCTGGAGAAGCTGTTCCCGGAAACCAATGTAAAGCTGTTCTCGGGCGTCGCGCTGAACAATGCGTCCGGCGGCATCAACCCGCATGCCGTCGATCACACCATCAAGCTCGGCGGCAAGATCGTCTGGATGCCGACGCTGTCGGCGGCAAACCATATCAGGGCGATGGCGGCCGGAAACTCGACGTTCCCGAAGACCTCGCAGAAGATGCTCGATCCGATCGCGCTGTCCGCGCTCGACGCCAACGGCAAGCTCACGGACGACACCAAGAAGGTGATCGATCTCATCGCCGAGGCCGACATCATTCTTGCCGGCGGGCATCTGCCGGCCAGCGAACTGCACATCCTGTTCGGCGAGGCGGCGCGCCGCGGCGTCAGAAAGATGATGGTCAATCATCCGACCTACATTGTCGGTTGCAGCGACGATGATATCCGCCAGCTCGTCGCGATCGGCGTCAAGATGGAGCATTCGATCTGCATGTTCATCGAAGGCAAGTCGCTGAAATTCAGCCCCGACGATCTGGCGCATCTGATCGAGGTGGCCGGCGTCGACAACACGATCCTGTCTTCCGATCTGGGCCTGCAGGGATCGCAGCGGCCGGTCGACGGTTTCCGCAGCGTCACGCAGATCCTGCTCGACCTGCAGATGCCGCGCGCC
>JAQSDT010000135.1 GCA_029946075.1 bacterium
AGCTGGCGGCAGGGGCCGCACCACGGCGCCCAGAAGTCGATCAGCACCGGCTGGCGCTTCGATTCCTCGATGACGTCCTTCACGAAGGTCTGGGTGGTGGTGTCCTTGATCAGATCGGCCGCGGCTTGCGGCGCGGGGCCGCCGCCCTGCTCAATTATCGTCACGGTGTCCTCGCCTGATGTCTTGCGGAGTTGTCCCGAAAATCCGGCTCGTTCTAGCACGGCCGGGGCCGAAGTTCTCATCCGCTAGATGGCGGTCAGGGGCGCAAAATTCAATCGGCCCGAGTGACGCTGGCCGTGGGTTGAAGTCCAGGGGGGACGAAAGGTCTCACCCGGCGTTGGCCAGGGAGGGGGGCCATCGATTCGAGCCGATCAGCCGGGAATTTTGTCCCGCCGGGGCATGTATTTGCGCCCGGGTTCCCGGTCGGGGCATCCTGGGGTCAATATGCGCCGTTTCGGCATTGTTTGGCGTCGATTCGACCCTATTTGTTAACGGAAGCGGCCTATCCAATGCCGTCAGATGGCGTTCGGACTGTTGCATTCACGGTCCGCATTTGGCATAGGTCTGCCGTTGCCGGCGAGCGATCGCCGCCATCTCGGATGCGGGTGTAGCTCAGTGGTAGAGCACGACCTTGCCAAGGTCGGGGTCGAGGGTTCGAGCCCCTTCGCCCGCTCCAGATTTTTCTGAATTGGCAAAGCTATCAATCGATCGACAGGCCGCCTTTGGGCGGCCTTGTCGTTTTTGGCCGTCTTTTCGTTTTCAGCCCCTGCCGGTGTGAACCAGTTCGCTTTCTAAAGCGCATGACGCGTGCAATGCTGCAACACCGGAAGTTGTATCTTCCCATTATTGCACTGCGAGGCCAGCCATGGGCCGCAAGATCATTCTTCTGTCCGACGGGACCGGCAATTCCGCCGCAAAAGTCTGGCGCACCAATGTGTGGCGGACCTTCGAGGCGCTCGATCTTTCCGGCAATGATCAGGTCGCGCTGTACGACGACGGGGTCGGCACCTCCTCGTTCAAGCCGATGGCGATCCTCGGCGGCGCATTCGGGCTCGGCCTGCGGCGCAATGTGATCGCGCTCTACAAGTTTGCCTGCCGCAACTATCGCAGCACCGACGACGAATTGTTCGGCTTCGGGTTCAGCCGCGGTGCTTTCACGATCCGGATCGTGATGGGGCTGATCGACAGCCAGGGCCTGGTTCAGGCCGAAAGCGAGGCCGAGCTGCACAGCCTCGCCAGCGCCGCCTACCGCGCCTATCGCAGGGACCGCTACCATAGCCTGAGGCTCGAAACGCCTTATCAATGGCTTCGCAACAAGTTCGGCCCGGTCTATCCGCCCAGGGTGGTTCACCGCAACGTCAGGATCAGATTCGTCGGTGTCTGGGACACGGTGGCCGCCTACGGCATGCCGGTCGACGAGATGACGCGCGGGATTCACCAGTATCTTTGGCGGCTCGAATTGCCGAACAACCGGCTGTCCGCCAGCATCATGCGGGCGTGCCAGGCGCTGGCGCTGGACGAGGAACGCACCACGTTCCATCCGCAGCTGTGGGACGAGACCGGCGGCACCAATGGCAATGCCGCGGCGCCCAATCCGGCTGGTCAGCGTTTCATCAGGGACGAGCGTATCAGCCAGGTCTGGTTTTCCGGCGTGCACACCAATGTCGGCGGCGGCTATCCCGACGACGCGCTCGCCTACATTCCCTTCGTGTGGATGATCACCGAGGCCCAGCGCTGCGGGCTGAAATTCAAGTCGGATTACGCCGGCCTGCCGCCGAGCCCCGATCACATGATCGCCGACCCCGACACGTTCAAGAACGCGGTTTCGAAACGCGACAAGGACGGGCGGCTCTACGATCCGCGCAAGGGCCTCGGCGGCTATTACCGCTACGGGCCGCGCAAGCTGGTTCCGTTTCTCTATCCCGAAATCAGGAAGCAGGAAGACGACGAGGTCGGCGTCGGCATCGCAAAGATTCACGAAAGCGTCTTCCGCCGCATCGACAATTACGCGCACGCCTATGCGCCGGTAGGGCTTCCGCCCTACTACCGCGTCGTCCGGGAAGACGGCGAGATCGTATCGCCCGACAAATTCGCGATTGCGCCGGCGACCACGCCGTTCGAGCCGAGTGCGGCGGCCGCACAACGCGCGCTGGCGCAGGAGTACGTCTGGAACAAGGTGTGGCTACGCCGCATAGCCTATTTCGCGACGGTCGGCGCGACCTTGTGGATGGTGACGTTCCCCCTCACCAGCAGCGCGCAGCGCTACGATGAATTCACCAGCCCGATCCGCGGAATTTCCGACTTTGTCCGCTTCGTCGGCGGCTTTCTTCCCGGCTTCGCGTCGACATGGGTGGATGGCTTTGCGCGCGCGCCGGGCTGGTTCCTGTTCCTGGCCGGACTTGTCTCGGCGTTGCTGTACGCATCCGCGCGGATTGCAGGCCAGACCTCGAACATGATGGCGACGATCTGGCGCAAGGCGCCTGAGGCTCCATCAGGGCTTCCGGACAACTGGATCTACCACCTGCGCAGCAATTCACTCTACATCGGTTTCCACGAGGGCCTGAAGCGGAAGGTCGCGCCAGCCTTCTTCGCGGCGATGTTCCTCTACCTCGGCTTCGCGCTCATCAGCCGACTTTCCTACAACGCGCTGGATGTCGCCGGCTTTACCTGCGTGCACCGCGACACCGACCCAAAGCCCATGACGCTCAACGTCAACCAGTCCGCGCGCATCGAGTTCAAGGCCTCGGAACTCTGCAAGGCCACGGGAGTCCTGCTGCAGCACCGCGGCCGCTATCTCGTGACCGTTCAACCGGGCGAACGCTGGTTCAGCGGCGTGACCCGGATCGGCACGCCGGTCGGCGGCTTCTCCGTCAAGGAGCAGCCGCAATGGTACGAACGCATCTATCTGTCGCTGTTCGTGCCGCTGCGGCGCGAGTTGTTCAAGGACTGGTCCCGTATCGTGCTGCGGTACGGCAATGTCGGCGGCGAAGAGGATTCCTACGATCCGGACCCGTATGACGACAGCATCCAGTTTCCCGTCAAGCCAACCATCACGCCCAACGGCAAGGAAGAGTTGTTCGTCTTCGTCAACGACGCCGTGATCGGCTTCCCCTGGCTCTATGATCTGTTCTATCGCAACAACAGCGGAACTGCCGTGTTGACGGTGACACGAAAGAGGTGAGACGCGGTCGCGCCGGGAAGGCGTTAGTCCGTAGGATGGGTGGAGCGAAGCGATACCCATCATCTCGCCAAACGCACCGGCATTGATGGGTATCGCTGCGCTCCACCCATCCTACGAAGATCGCTACCCTCGCTGCTTTTCATACGCCTTGAGATGCGTGTAGGCGATACGCAGCTTCGGCACCGGAATCTTGGCCGCGTCCGCACGGGCGACGAGATCGCCGATGACGTGGTCCGCCTCGACCGGCAGCCCCGCCCGGAGATCCCTGAACATCGAGGCCGTCATCGGCGAGCCTTCTGATGTCAGCAATCCGCTGGTGCGCTGGAAGAACGGTCCGCTCGGGGCGTGGCCCGCGGCCTTCGCAATCCCGCTGCACTCGTCGAGCATGCCGAGCAGGAAATCCTTGCCGCCGGTGGCCGCCAAAATATTACCGACCGATGTGCGCATCAGGCAGGTGGACGCCGCGAGCGATGCCAGGAACACCCACTTCTCCCACATGTCCTGCATGATGTGTTCGCTCGCCGCGGCGCTGCAATTGCCTGTCGTGAACACCTTTGCGATCGCCTGCACCCGCGCCGACATGGTGCCGTCGCGTTCGCCGAAATTGAGCGACTGCATCGGCGCCAGCTGAACCACCTCGCGGGCCTCGTTCAGCGTCGCGGCGATGGCGCAGAGGCCGCCCAGCACGCGCTCGGGTCCGAATTTCTGGTCGAGGACGTTGAGGTGCAGCATGCCGTTGAGCAGCGGGATGATCGCCGTGTTGGGGCCGACAGCCGGCGCAAACGACTTGATGGCGTCGTCGAGATCGAACGCCTTGCAGCTCAGCAGCACGACGTCGAATTGCTCCGACAGCCTGTCGGCCTGAACTGTCGGCGGGTTTTTCAGCGTGACGTCGCCGCCCGGGCTCTTGATGACGAGGCCGGCGCTCGCAAGCTCCGAAGCGCGCTTCGGCCGCACCAGAAAGGTGATGTCGTTTCCGGCCTGCAGCAGCCTGCCGCCGAAATAGCCGCCGATGGCGCCGGCGCCGACCACGAGAACGCGCATGGTGGTATTCCCTTTTGTTATTGTTCTTCCGAAGCGGGGATTGCTCCCGCCCGCCTCTTTACCACTTCTCGCCGAACGGTCGAATCTCCAGTTCAAACGTCCAGGCGCTGCGCGGCTGCTGGTAAAGCTGCCAGTAGGAGGCCGCGACCGACGCCGGCGGCATCAGCAGGTCCGGGTTGTCGAGGGCTTCCTTGCCCCAGAGCTGTTCGCGGCGCTGTCGGACCCAGGCGGTATCGACGCCGGAATCGATGATGAGATGCGCGACGTGGATGTTCTTCGGCCCGAGCTCGCGCGCCATCGACTGCGCCACGGCGCGCAGGCCGAACTTGGCGCTGGCAAAGGCGGCAAAACCGCTGCCGCCGCGCAACGACGCGGTCGCGCCGGTGAAAAAGATATTGCCCTTGCCGCGCGGCACCATCAGCCGTGCGGATTCGCGGCCCGCAAGGAAGCCGGCCCAGCAGGCCATCTCCCAGACCTTGCGGAATACGCGATCGGTGGTTTCCAGAATCGGAAAATTGACGTTGGCGCCGACGTTGAAGATGCAGACTTCCAGCGGCGCGTGCGCGTCGGCGTCGTTGAGGAAGGCCGCGACCTCGTCTTCCTTTCGGGCGTCGAGCGTACGCGCGACGATCGAGCCGCCGGCGGCCTCGATTTCCTTGACCAGCGGCTCCAGTTTGGCGCCGTCGCGGCGGCCGGCAAAGACGGTGAATCCCTCCGCGGCAAATTTCTTGGCGATCTCGCCGCCGATATAGTCGCCGGCGCCGATCACGGCGACTGTTGCGTTACGTTTTTGCATTTCAGTTTCTCCGTCTCTCCGGACTCTCTTCCGTCATTCCGGGATGGTCCGAAGGACCAGACCCGGAATCTCGAGATTCCGGGTTCAATGCTCCGCATTGCCCCGGAATGACGCGTCGCGTCACGTCCCCGAAACCATTTCCTCGACTTCGCGCAGCTGCTCCTTGCCGAAGAACATTTCCTTGCCGACGAAGAAGGTCGGCGAGCCGAACGCGCCGCGCTCGACCGCGGCCTGCGTGTTCTCGATCAGCTTCGCCTTGACGTCGGCGTCCTGCGAGCGCGCCAGCAGCTTTGCGGCATCGAGACCCGACGACGCCAGCGCCCTGGCGGCGATTTCGGGATCGTCCATCTTCTTCGGTTCAACCCACATGTGATGATAGGCGGCCTCGACATATTTCTCGAACACGCCTTCGAACTGCGCCGCGACCGCCGCCCGCATCAGGTTCAGCGTGTTGACCGGGAAATGCGGGTTCCAGGTGTAGGACTTGACGCCGAAACGCTTCAGGAAGCGCTCGGTCTCGATCGCGTGAAACTCGCGCTTGTTCTTGACGCCGGCGAGCGTTTCGGCCGGCGACCTGTTGTTGGTGGCCTTGAAGATGCCGCCGAGCAGCACCGGGACATAGTCGAACTTGACGCCGGTACGCTTTTCGATGGCCGGGATCGCCTCATGGCTGAGAAAGGCGTTGGGGCTGCCGAAATCGAACAGGAATTGCGGATTGGTAGTCACGGCGATCTCCCTCGTGCTTTTCGGCCATTCTGGCCGAAGGCACCGGGCGCGTCTACTATATTATGACGATCGTAATATTGTGATCACAGCAGCCGCTGCAGCGGGCGGCGGCGCCAGACCAGCAGGTAATAGCCTGTTTGCAGCAGGAACATGGTGCAGAACACGATCGGGTAGGCGGCCCAGACCCCTTGCAGCCCGATGATCCGGCTCAGGACCACCGCGGCAGGGATTTCGATCGCGGCGATGGCGGAGATAGACAGCAGCATCGGGGCAAGCGCCACCCCGCCGGCGCGCATCGCGCCGGAGAAAACGGCCGCCATGCCGAACGGGACCGAACTCCACAGGGCGACGTAGAGCAACCCCCTGGCGAGATCGAGCACGGCGGCATCGGTGATGAAAATGCCGAGAAACGCGCGCGGGAACAAATAGATCAGCGCGACCAGCCCGCCGGTCAGCACGAGGTTGAGCACCAGGCCGGTGCGGATGATCGCATCGAGCCGCCCGGCATGGCCGCCGCCGATCGCCTGCGCGCCGAGGATCGATACCGAGATCGAAATCGACATCGCCGTGAACTGCGTATAGCCCATGATCTGGTTGACGGCGCCGTAGGCGGCGGTGGCCTCCGAGCCGAAGCCGTTGACGAGGCCGAGCAGCACCAGCTCGGCCATCGTGTCGCCCGGGAACAGCGCGATCATGGTGATCTCGGGCCACAGCGGCATTTCGCCGACGCCCGGTTCCAGCACGGCCCGTTCGTTGGGCGTGGCGGCATCGGCGTCCATCAGCGTCACCGACAGCGCGCCGAGGTCGTTGAGCGCGTTCTCGACGCGGTGTTCGTCGTCGGCGCGGCAGCGCAGGGA
>JAQSDT010000136.1 GCA_029946075.1 bacterium
CGCCCTTGCTGGCGTCAAGTTGTGCGGGAGAAATCTCGCGCAGCGACGGAGGCAACAGAGCTGGCCCTCTCCGGGGAGAGCACGAAGTAAGCCGTAAAGCCACTGCGCAGGGAAGGCCGGATGTTCTCCGCTGAACCTGTATGCTCGTGTGCGCACTCTTTGTCTCCCATTTGCATGCGAGACCTCGGGGGCAGCGCGCACCCGGTCTTCCCTGCGCCCTCGGATTGATGAGGGCTGGAAGTGAAGGGCAAACCTCGGGCGCAACGCGCCGCGAGAACGCGAAACTGTATCTTCGCCATCGCTTCGGCTTGACGCCGTCGGCGGCGCGGGGGAGGTAAAACGCGGCGGCGTGACGCAACTTGCGCCGCGCCTTCGCGTTACCATCTGAGGACTATGACAAACGACGAGATTTACACCCCGCCGCGTTCGCACTCCGGGCAGCCCCACAGGGCCCGGGCGCAGGGCCGGGGCCCCGTGATCGACCAGGACGGGCGCGAAATCCCCGATCCCGGCCTGAACGGCCAGTTTCAGTCGTTCCGGTTCGATTTCGGAAACTCCACCGCCAACCCGTTCGGCAATCTGACGCGCGAGCAGCGGCTGGCGCGGCTCGACGCCATCGCCAAGCTGCTGGACGTCGCCTTCATCGTGCCCGGCACCAATGTCCGCTACGGCATCGACGGGCTGATCGGGCTGATTCCAGTGGTCGGCGACATCATCACGACGGCGATTTCGCTGTGGCTGGTGCGGGAGGCCCGCGCGCTCGGCGCGCCCTGGCACATCACCGCGCGGATGCTCGCCAACGTCGCCGTCGACGGCGTGGTCGGTCTGGTGCCGGTCGCGGGCGACGCCTTCGACGTCATGTTCCGCGCCAATGTCCGCAACGTGAAGATGCTCAAGAACTGGATGGACAAGCAGCCGCGCGTCTAAAGCGTTTTCGAGCGAAGTGGATACCGGTTCGCGTGAAGAAAACGCGTCAAACAAAAGGTCTAACTGCGCGAAACAAAAAACGCCCCCGGAAAATCAATTCCAGGGGCGGTTGTTTGAAAACGCGAAAACGCTTAAGCGGCGTCGGCGCTGGCCTCGGCCGGGGCGGGCGCGCGGGGACGGCGCTCCAGCGGGAAGGCTTCGCTCTCGTAAAGCGAACGGATGCCGCTCTGGTCGAAACGGGCTTCCTCGACCTGCAGATAGGCGCCGTTCAGCGAGTCCGCCGGCAGCTCCTCGATCGCGAAGCGAACCGCCTCGGCCGCGGTGCCGAAACGCCGATAGGCAAACCCGGCGCGCTTCTTCTTGCGGATCGCGGCAGGAAAGAGTTCGGCGGCGGTATCGTAACTGAATGGACGCATGGTCTGTGACCTCAAGCTTTTTGGCTCTAGCTGAGAGCAGTGTGGGATTTGATGACGGTGGGCCACAATTGTGCGGCGCGCCGTGCTCGTCATTTCAGGCCCTAATATAAGCCTGTTTGACAGAAATGCGACTCCAGAAGCCCGTGATCGGGGGTGATGATGAATCCACGCATGGCTCGGCGGGATTCATATTTAACCAAGCTATCTCAATGGCTTACTTGGTTTACAGCTTGCCGAGCAGCAGCAGGATGACCAGGACGATCAAAATCACGCCGCCAAGGCCCATGCCGGAATGGCCCATGCCGTAGCCATAGCCGCCGAACCGGCCCGAAAAGCCGCCCAGCAGGAAAATAATCAGGATGATGATGAGGATCGTTCCGAGCGACATGGCACCCTCCGTCTGGGGATCACGGGGGCCACGGAAACGGCTCCCGCGACCCGGATCAAAGCACAATCCGGGCCGCGAGTCCTTGGTCGATCCGCCGAAATATAGGCTACGTCGTCACTTCCTGGTCTCGTCGATCGGCAGCACCTTGAGCGGCGTCGCATAAGGCTCGACGCGCAGCGCGTCGCTCGCGATCAGGCCGATCTTGTGCAGCGGCGCCTGTTCGAGATCGCCGGTGGCGGATTTGCGCACCGCATATTGCCACGCGCTCATCGAGCCCCTGGCGACCAGCAGCTTGGCGATGCCGCCGGCGTTCCGGCCCTCGATCTGCGCCAGCTCGTCGTCGGAAATCCCGATCACGATCTCGTCTTTGGCGGTGATCACCTTGAACAGCGAGATCTTGTCGGCGGCAAACGCGGGCTGGATCACGACGCTCTCCATGATGAGGGTGGCTGCGCCGAGGGCCAGCAGCAGGCGTTTCGAGATGTGCATGTGAGGACTTCCTTGCATTGCGCGCCGGACAAGCCGGGATCGAGCGTCCCGCCAAACGAAAAACCCCGCGCGACCAGCTCTTGGTCGCGCGGGGCGCAGAACAAGTTCGATGAAACCCGAACTTATTTCGGCTGCAGCTTCAGCGCCGCCGAGTTGATGCAGTAGCGCAGGCCGGTCGGGCCGGGGCCATCGTTGAAGACGTGGCCGAGATGGCCATCGCATTTCGAGCACAAGACTTCGGTGCGGACCATGCCGTGGCTGACGTCGCGCTCCTCGTCGACATGGCCGTCGGTCGCCGGCGCCGTGAAGCTCGGCCAGCCGCAGCCGGAATCGAACTTGGCGTCGGACTCGAACAGCGTCTGGCCGCAGCCGGCGCAGGTATAGGTGCCCTTGCGGTGCTCGTGCTCATACTCGCCCGAGAACGGCCGCTCGGTGGCCTTCTCGCGCAGCACGGCATACTGCATCGGCGACAATTCCTTGCGCCACTCGCTCTCGCTCTTGACGAGCTTGCCGGATGTCTTGGTGTCGGACATTCATCCTCCTTAATTGGTGGCCTTCGCGGTGCTCACCAATGTGGGCTTCTCGATGTAATTATCCGCGAAGATCTTCTTCAGATTCTCGACCTTCGGGATGTCGTTGTAGACAATATAAGGCTGGTTCGGGTGCAGCGTCAGGTAATCCTGGTGATAATCCTCCGCCGCGTAGAACGCCTGCAGCGGGCCGACCTTGGTCACGATCGGCTTCTTGTAGACCTTGGCGGCGGTGAGCTGGGTGATATAGGCCTCCGCCACCTTCTTCTGCTCGTCGTTCACGGTGAAGATCGCCGAGCGATATTGCGTGCCGCTGTCGGGGCCCTGGCGGTTGAGCTGGGTCGGGTCGTGCACGACGGAAAAGAAGATCTGCAGAATCTTGCCGTAGCTGATCTTCTTCGGGTCGTACTTGATCTCCACCGCCTCGGCATGGCCTGTGGTGCCGGTGCCGATCATGGTGTAGTTCGCGGTCATCTTGCTGCCGCCGGAATAGCCGGACACCGCGTTGAGCACGCCGGCGGTGTGCTGGAACACGCCCTGGACGCCCCAGAAGCAGCCGCCCGCGATCACCGCGGTCTGGATGCCGTCGGCGGTCTGCATGTCGATGGTCGGTGCCGGAATGATGACGGCCTCCTCGGCGGCGCGCGCCGGGGCGGCGGCGAACGCGGATAGGGCCAGGGCGCCGATGGCGGCGGCGCACGTCGACAGGCGGCTGAAGCGGCGAGGGGACATGGTTTCCTCTTGGGGCAAAGGGTTGGGGGCAGTCTAGAGCCGGAGCGCGGTTTCGCAATCGGCTCGATTCTCATTCGATGCCCAAGATACGGGCCGAAGGGGGGCTTGTTACGGCCGGGCTCACACGAGTTCGTGAATATGACAGCGACAGCAAGGCCTTGGGGAGAAATCTGCCCATCCTTCGAGACGCCGCTTCGCGGCTCCTCAGGTATGTTGCGACGAGTCTCTGCCGTCTACACCACCACGCTCAGCCGCTTCGCGGCGCGCGTGATGCCGGTGTAGAGCCAGCGGGCGCGGCTGTCCTGGAACGCAAAGCTCTCGTCGAACAGCACGACGTCGTCCCATTGCGAGCCCTGCGATTTGTGCACGGTCAGCACATAGCCGAAGTCGAACTCGTCATAAGGCTTGCGCTGCTCCCACGGGATCGCCTCGATGCCGCCCTCGAAACAGTCGTGGCGCACCGAGACCTTGGTGACCTTGTGGCCGAATTCCTCGTCGGGCGACAACCGCATGGTCAGGATCTTCGACTTCGTCCGCGGCTGCGTCCGTGACTTGACGCGCCACAGCCCGCCGTTGAACAGGCCCTTCTTGCGGTTGTTGCGCAGGCACACCAGCTTGTCGCCGGCGACCGGGAACGGATCCTCGATGTTCTGCTTCTGCCGCACGCGCATGTTGTAGGCGCGGCGGGTGTTGTTGCGCCCGACCAGCACCTGGTCGGCGTTCATCACGCGGTCCGGATCGAGTTCGCTGCGCGAGACCACTTCGCTCTCGCCGTGGCGGCCGATCTCGAGTTCGCGGCCTTCGCGGATATCCATCGACATCCGCACGATCGGATCGTCCTGCGCCTGGCGATGCACTTCGGTCAGCATCGCGTCGGGCTCGCTGTCGGTAAAGAAGCCGCCGCCCTGGATCGGCGGCAACTGCGCGGGATCGCCGAGCACCAGCAGCGGACAATCGAACGACATCAGGTCGCGGCCGAGTTCCGCGTCCACCATCGAACATTCGTCGATCACGATCAGTTTTGCTTTCGAAGCCGGCGCGTCGTCCCAGAGTTCGAAGCTCGGTTGTTCGACGCCGGATTCCTTGGCGCGGTAGATCAGCGAGTGAATGGTGGAGGCGTTGTCGCAGCCCTTGTTACGCATCACCAGCGCGGCCTTGCCGGTGAAGGCGGCGTACTTCACCTCGCCATCGACGCCGTCGGCGATGTGCCGCGCCAGCGTGGTCTTGCCGGTGCCAGCATAGCCGAACAGCCGGAACACCGGCGGCGTGCCGTTCCGGCCGGGTTTGGCCTTCATCCAGTCGGCGACGGCCTTGAGCGCAGAATCCTGATGCGGCGTGAACGTGGTCATGGGGTCCAGATGAGAAGAGAGCTGGCCTGGTGCTGCGACTCAGGCAAGCCCAAAGCTAACCATTCGCGCGTCCCATGCAAGGCAACTTCCGCGGGGCGGAATTGCGCTCGTGCGACCATGGCTGGACATGGTGTGCACGGGGAATACACTGAATCAAAACAGCAAGCATTATTGGGAGGCGTCATGAAATTCGGCATTTTCTATGAGCTGCAACTGCCGCGCCCGTGGGAAGATGGCGACGAGCTTCGGCTCTACCAGAATGCATTGACGCAGCTCGAGACCGCCGACCGGCTCGGCTACGACCACGCCTGGGTGGTCGAGCATCATTTCCTCGAGGAATATTCGCATTCGCCCTCGCCGGAATCATTCCTCGCCGCCGCCAGCCAGCGCACCAAGCAGATCCGGCTCGGGCACGGCATCTTCCAGCTCACGACCAACCATCCCGCGCGCGTCGCCGAGCGCGTCGCGGTGCTCGATCTCCTCAGCAACGGCCGCTGCGAATTCGGCATGGGCGAGAGCGCGTCGATCACCGAGCTGACGCCGTTCGGCCGCGACATGGAAACCAAGCGCGAGGTGTTCGAGGAAGCCGTGCAGGCGATCTTCCCGATGTTCACCAAGGTGGGCACCGAGCACCACGGCAAGTATTTCGACATTCCCTTGCGCAACGTGGTGCCCAAGCCCGTTCAGAAGCCGCATCCGCCGCTATGGATGGCGTGTTCACAATTGCAGACCATCGAACGCGCCGGCGAGAACGGTTTTGGTGCACTCGGATTCCAGTTCGTCAGCGCGGAAGCGGCGCACGCCTGGGTGCACGCCTATTACAACGCGATTACAAAGCGGCTGAAGAAGCTCGCCGACTACGAAATCAACCCGAACATGGCGCTGGTATCGTTCTTCATGTGCGCGAAGACCGACGAGGAGGCGCGCGCCCGCGCCGACGGCGCCACCTTCTTCCAGTTCGCGCTGCGCTATTACGGCGCCTCGCAGAACCGGCAGCGGCCGGCGCCCGGCACCGTCAACATGTGGGACGAGTACAACAAGTGGAAGCGCGAAAATCCGGAAGCGCAAGAGGCCGCGCTACGCGGCGGCCTGATCGGCTCGCCGGAAACCATCCGCAAGAAGCTGCGGCGCTTCCGCGCCTCGCACATCGACCAGGTGATCCTGCTCAACCAGGCCGGCAAGAACACCCACGAGCACATCTGCGACTCGCTGGAACTGTTCGCCAGGGAGGTGATGCCGGAGTTCCAGAACGATCCCGAGCATGAGGCCTGGAAGAAAGGCGTGATGAGCGGCGCGATCCAGCTCGAAGAGATCGACACCGACGCGTTCAAGGACCGCTACGGTAAGCTCGCCGTCAGCGTTGCGCCGGCGCAGAAGGTCGCGGCGGGGTAGAGGTTTGGCCGGCGTCGCGCGTTGTGTTAAGCATCGAATTCAACGCGGTGCGGCTATCTGATGAAGCGCGTGGCGACCTGGATATTCTACGGCATCGGCGCGGTCGCGATCGGCTATCTCGCGCTGTATGCCTATGCCGTCTTCACCGGGCGCGACCTGCAGCCTGGCGACCCCATTCACATCTTCCGCAAGCCCGACGCGCCGAGCTATTCCGCTTTCTCAACGTCATTGCGAGCGTAGCGAAGCAATCCATGCCGCGGCGTAACGGACGGAATGGATTGCTTCGTCGCTATCGCTCCCTTGCGC
>JAQSDT010000137.1 GCA_029946075.1 bacterium
TGCGCCAGTTGCGCGTGGTGTTCTCGCAAGGAGAGAGCCAGACGTTCGGTCTGCGCGACCGGCTGGGGTCCGAAGTGCTGACATTGCCGACGCCGATCCGCGCCTACTGGCTCAAGTTCGTCATCGACGACGTCTGGGCCGGTAACAAGTACACGGACACCGCGATCACCAAGCTGCTGGTGAGTTCGGAGCCAGCGCGATGATCCGTTTGATCGTGAAAATGGCGCTCGTTGCGACGTGCTTTCTCGCCAGCGCCGCGCAGGCGCAGAAGCTGCCCGCCGGTTTCGTCTACCTGCGCGACGTCGATCCGACCATCATCCAGGACATGCGCTACGCCGGCTCGAATAATTTCGTCGGTCGTCCGCTGCGGGGTTATGAGGCCAATGAATGCGTGGTCTAGCGCGAGGTCGGCTTTCTGCTCATGAGCGTGCAGGAAGAACTCGCGCTGCAGAAGCTGTCGCTGAAAATGTTCGATTGCTACCGGCCGGCGCGCGCTTCCGCCGACATGGTGGCGTGGTCGCGCGACGGCAGGGAGACAGCAGCGTCGAAGCGCTACAATCCGGCGTTCAGCAAGGCCGATCTGTTTCGGCTCGGCTATATCGCGCAGTATTCCGGCCACTCGACCGGCTCGGCGCTGGACTTGTCGCTGGTCAATCTCAGAGACGACAACCCGGCCACCTTCGATCCCCAAAAAACCTACGGCGACTGTACCGCCAATGTTAACCTTCGTGCGCCCGACGGCAGCATCGACATGGGCACCGGCTACGATTGTTCCGACGTCAAATCGCACACCTCGGCGAAGTCGATCACGTCCTCGCAGCGGGAGTGGCGGCAGAAGCTGGTTCAGGTGATGGCGCGGCGAGGATTTGTAAACTATTCGAAGGAATGGTGGCATTTTTCGCTGCCGGGCGTTGGCCGGCAGGCCTATGATTTCCCGATTCAGAAACGCAACTGAGTCGTGTCCGAGAAAGCTGCCTGATGGATTCCCTCACGACCGCCGCGCCGGAAGCGCCGCCCGCGATGGCCGACGAACAGCGCCCGGCGTACGTCTGGAAATTCTGGGGCACGTCGCTGTGGGGCCTGTTCATCTTTGCCGCGATGTTTCTCGGGCAGGTTGCGGTGATCGGCTATTTCCTGCTGCGCCTCGGCACCTGGGACATGGCGGAGGCGATCCGCCTGATCGGCGGCGGGCTGACGATTTCGCTCTCGGTGATCCTGGGCGTTCCCGCGGTGCTGGCGGCGACGTGGATCGCGATCCGCCCGACGCGCGTGCCGTATGCCGATTATCTCGGCCTGCGCTGGACGTCATGGCGCAACTTCTTCGTCGGCCTAGCGACGATGGCCATTCTCGTCGGCAGCTGGGACCTGCTGTCGCGCGCACTCGGCCGCGAGGTGACGTCGGGATTCATGGGCGAGGTGATGAAGTCGGCGCAGGATTCCGGCGCGCTGTGGCTGCTGGTGCTCGCGTTCAGCGTCGCAGCTCCGGTGTGGGAAGAGATTTTTTCGCGCGGGTTTCTTTATAGAGGCTGGTCGGAGTCGAAACTCGGCGTTGCCGGCGCCATCGTGCTGTCGTCGCTGGCCTGGACTGCGCTGCACCTGCAGTACGACTGGTTCTTCTTCGGCGAGATCTTTTCGATCGGCCTGCTGCTCGGCTATCTCCGCTACCGCACCGGCTCGACCTGGCTGACCATCGTCCTTCATGGCCTGAACAATCTGGCGGCGACGATCCAGACCTTCTGGCTGGCGGGACAGTGATAGATTTTCTCCCGTCATTGCGAGCGAAGCGAAGCAATCCATACCTCGATGCGGGGATAGATGGATTGCGTCGTCGCTTCGCTCCTCGCAATGACGACCTATGACACCAGCGCAATCGCGATCGGCATCGTCACCGCAGCCAAAATCGTCTGCAGCGTGATGATCTGCGCCAGCAGCGGGGCATCGCCGTTCATCTGCCGCGCCAGCACATAGGCGCTCGAGGAGGTCGGCACCGCCGAACAGGCGGTGACGATGGCAAGGTTGGAGCCGGTCAGGCCGAACTGCAGTGCGAGCCCCACGGCGATGACCGGCATCAGCACCAGTTTCAGGAACACGGCGACCGAGGCCGCGAGACTCGGCCGGAACATGCCTTCGAGATGCAGCCCGGCGCCGGTCACCAGCAGTCCGATGGCGAGCGAGGAACGGCCGAGCGCGTCGGCGACCTCATGCCAGAGCCTTGGAAGCGGGATGTGGGTGACGTTGAGTACGAGGCCGATCACGCAGGCCCAGATCAGCGGATTGCTCACGACGGTCATGGCGATCGAACCGGCGGAGCGCTTCTCCGGCGACGCATAGCGCGCGAGCACCGTCACGCTGAACACGTTGACCAGCGGAATGATGGCGACCATCGCCACCGACGCCAGCGCCAGACCGAGATCGCCGAACAGGTTGCCCGACACCGCGAGTGCCACATAGGTCTGCCAGCGGATCGCGCCCTGGAAGATCGAGGTGAAGGCGGGGCCGTCGACCGAGGCGCGCGCGAGCAGGGGCCGCAGCGCAAGACAGAGCAGCGACATCGCCAGTGCCGAGAACAACAGCGCGCCGCCGACGCCGGCGACCGGCACCGTGCTGAGGTCGGCCTTCACCAGCGTCTGGATCAGCAGAACCGGGAACAGCACGTAATAGGTCAATCGCTCCAGCCCGTGCCACTGGGTTTCGAGCCGCAGCAGCGTCCGCTTCAGGATGAAGCCGAGCACGATCAGCAGGAACACCGGCAGCAGCGCCGCGACGACGACCGCCATGTTCAGCGGTCTCCACGCAGTTTCGTGAGCCGGTCGAGCGCGCCCTGCAGGATAAAGATCGCGGCGTGCTCGTCGATCACCTCGGCGCGGCGGGCGCGGCTGACGTCCATCCCGATCAGTTCGCGTTCGACGGCCGCCGTCGACAGCCGCTCGTCCCAGAGCGCGATGGCAAGGCCGGTGAGATTGGAAAAGTTGCGGGCAAAGGCGCGGGTCGATTGCGCGCGCGGGCCCTCGCTACCGTCCATGTTGATCGGCAGGCCCAGCACGAAGCCGACGACGCTGCGCTCGGCCGCGATCGACAGCAGCCGCGCCGCATCGGCCTTGAACGCCGTGCGCTTGACGGTCTCGACGCCGGTCGCGAGCTTCCGGTCGGGATCGGACACCGCGACGCCGATGGTCTTGGTGCCGAGATCGAGGCCGACGAGGGCGCCGCGCTCGGGCCAGTGCGTGACGGCGTCGATCAGGGGAAGGATGGGGGCGGGCATGACCCCGCATAACACCCGCACGGGGCCGGCGCAAAGCCGATCGCGGCGCAGCGTCCATGCGCGAATCCGCATGGGTGCCACGGCAAAATTTGATCTAGAGATGGCGGGGTGAAATCCTGACAAGAGAGGGACCGGTCAGGTCGATGGATACGCTCAGCCTGTTCGGACTGTTCGCGGTGACGGCGATGCTGGTGGCGTACGCGCTGGAGGAGCGCAGCCACTGGTACGTCCTGATTTTTGCGATCGCGTGCGCGCTCGGTTCGATCTATGGCTTCCTGCAGGGCGCGTGGCCGTTCGGTCTGGTCGAGGCGATCTGGGCCGGCGTCGCGCTGCGTCGCTGGGTATTCAGGCGGCGATGACCTCGGTTCCCTTGTCGAGACAGGCAATGAATCCCTGCAGCGCGCTGAAGGGATGCGCGGTGCGGCGGGTGATGAAGAGGGTCTCGACCGCGGACTGCGCGGCGCTCAGCGTGTGGACGCTGACGTTTTCGTTTTTCCCGACCACCGCGCGCGGCAGCAGCGTCACGCCCATGTCGGCGGCGACGCAACCGATCATGCCGTCGAGCGTGCCGAGCTCGAACCGTGCCGAGGATGGCCAGCCGAACTCCGTAAAGACCTGTTCGAGCCGCTGCCGGTAGGTGCAGCCGGTGCGGAACGCCAGCACGGTCGGGCCCGACTCCGGCGTGCCCGCCCGCAAGGCGGCAAGGTTGCTCCAGCGCCTTGCGGTGACGAGCACGAGTTCTTCCTGGAATGCGACCACCGAAGAGAGTTCGGCGTGGTCGATCGGACCGGCGACGAAGGCGCCGTCCAGCGAGCCGTTGAGGACGCCGGCCATCAGTTCGGCCGTCGTCGAGGTTCGCAGGCTCAATCGCACGGCGGGGAAGCGGCGATGAAAGTCGGCCAGCAGCGCCGGCAGGCGGACGGCGGCGGTGGTCTCCATCGACCCGATCGACAGCGGTCCCTTCGGCTCGCCGTCGTCGCGGGCGGCGATCACGGCTTCGCGCGAGAGTGCTGCCATCCGCTGGGCGTAGGGGAGCAGGCGGCGTCCGGCGCCGGTCAGCGTCATGCCGCGGCTGTGGCGTTCGAACAGCGCGGTGCCGATCTCGGCCTCCAGCGCCTTTACTCTCTGCGTGACGTTGGATTGCACGGTATTGAGCTCGTCGGCCGCGCGGGTGATACCGCCGAGGCGCGCGACCGTCGAGAAGGTCAGGAGATCGCTCAGTTCCATGAGTGAATCCGTTTCATTTCAGAGATAGCAGAATTCTCTAGTATTCATTTTTAGAGAATGATACTTCGCCGTAGACTTCCTGTCCAGATTGCAGGGAATGGACATGTCGATTTCAACACCACTCACGACCCGGCTGGGCATCCGGCACCCGATCCTGCTGGCGCCGATGGACACGATTTCGGGCAGCCGGCTGACCGCGGCAGTGAGTAAGGCCGGTGGCTTCGGCATCCTGGGCGGCGGTTATGGCGATCGCGCCCGGCTCGAAATGGAGATCGCGCAGTTAAAGAGTTGCGCCGAACCGTTCGGGATTGGTTTCATCACCTGGAGTCTTGCCAGGAAGCCCGAGCTTCTCGACGTTGCGCTCAACGCCGATCCGCGCGCCATCATGCTTTCATTCGGCGATCCCGCGCCGTTCGCGCCAAGGGTCAAGGCGGCAGGCGCGCTGTTGATCTGCCAGGTTCAGAGCGAGGAAATGGCTCACCGGGCGCTCGATGCCGGAGCCGACGTTTTGATTGCGCAGGGCACCGAAGCGGGCGGGCATGGCGCGTCGCGGACGACGATCGATATCGTGCCCGCGGTCGTCGATCTGGCGGCGGGACGCGTGCCGGTTGTCGCGGCCGGCGGTCTTGCCGACGGGCGCGGCCTGGCGGCGATGCTGACGCTCGGGGCGTCCGGCGTGCTGATGGGTACGCGCTTCTATGCCAGCATCGAGGCTAACGGCGCCGAGGAAGCCAAGCAGCTGATATGCGGAGCCAACAGCGGCGAGACGGTGCGCGGCGTGGTGTTTGACTGGTCGCGTCACCTGTTGTGGCCTGCGCCGTTCACGGCACGCACGTTGGTCAACGACCATGTACGGAACTGGACGGGCCGCGAAGTCGAACTGCTGCAGCGCGCCGACGAAGTGGCCGCGGACTATGCCGCAGCGAAGGCGGCCGGCAACTTCAAGGTCGCCGCCGTCTTTGCCGGCGAGGCCGTCGGATTGATCCATGATGTTCCGCCGGCGGCCGTGATCGTCGACCGGATCGTCACCGAGGCAGATCAGATCTTGAGCGGGCGCCGCAACTCGTCCGCGGCATAAGCAACTCAGTTCCAACTCATTAAAGCGAGCATCAAACCATGTGGCCAGATCGCCGGATCATCGACCTCTTCAAGACCGAATTCCCGATCGTGCTGGGCCCGATGGCCGGCGTGATGGATCAGGAACTGGCGATCGCGGTCGCGCAGGGCGGGGCGGTGGCCTCATTGCCATGCGCCATGATCACGGCGGAAAAGGCGCGCGAGCAGGTCGGCATTTTCCGTCAGCGCATTTCTGCGCCGATCAATCTCAACTTCTTCTGTCACAAGCCGGTCGATGCCGATCCTGCGCGCGAGGCCGGATGGCGCAAGCGGCTCGGCGCCTATTACGCGGAGCTCGGGCTCGATCCCGAGGCCAAGGTGAATGCCGCCAATCGCGCTCCGTTCGATGAGATCATGTGTGCCGTGGTGGAAGAACTGAAGCCCGAAGTGGTCAGCTTCCATTTCGGCCTGCCGGCGCCGGCGCTGCTCAAACGCGTCAAGGCCACCGGCGCCATCGTGCTGTCGTCGGCGACCATCGTGAAAGAAGCGATCTGGCTCGAAGAGAACGGCGCCGACGTCATCATCGCGCAGGGCGCCGAAGCCGGCGGCCATCGCGGCATGTTCCTGACCGAGAATATCTCCGAGCAGCCCGGGCTTTTCGCGTTGCTGCCGCAGGTGGTCGATGCGGTGAAGGTGCCGGTGATTGCGGCGGGCGGTATCGCCGATGGGCGCGGCATCGCGGCGGCGTTCGCGCTGGGTGCCTCCGGCGTGCAGATCGGCACGGCCTATCTGCGCTGCCCGGAGTCGAAGGTAATTGCCCCGGCGCGGGTCGCGCTGGCGCAGGCGCGCGATGATTCCACCGTCATCACCAATGTCATGACCGGGCGTCCCGCGCGCGGCGTCGCCAATCGTACCATGCGCGAGGTCGGCCCGATTTCGCCGGATGCACCAGCGTTCCCGCATGCCGCCACCGCGCTTGGA
>JAQSDT010000138.1 GCA_029946075.1 bacterium
TGCGATCGGCGTAAAGGGAATGCCGAGCGCGAGCAGCGGCACCAGCGAGGCGGTGGCGGCGGAATTGTTGGCGGCTTCCGGACCTGCGACGCCCTCGATGGCGCCGGTGCCGATTTCCTTGCCGTATTTCGAGGTCGCCTTTTCCAGCCGGTAGGAGGCGAATGATGCCAGCGTCGCCGCCGGTCCCGGCACCAGACCGAACAGGAAGCCGAGGCCGGTGCCGCGCAGCCACGACGGCACCGCGCGCTTCCACTCGGTGCGCGTCGGCAGCAGGTCGCGCATCTTCACGGATTCCGGCCGGTTCGCGGCATGCGCCTTGTCCTCGACCAGCAGCATCAGTTCGGCAAAACCATAAAGCCCGACCACGACGGGGACGAGCGATACGCCCTCGGCAAGCTCCGGCAGGCCGAAGGTGAAGCGCGTCTCGCCGGTGACGGCTTCCTGGCCGACGGTGCCGAGCATCAGCCCCAGCGTCATCGGCAGCAGCGCCGAGGCCAGCGTGCCGCCCGAAATCCGCGACATCACGATCAATCCGCCGGCGGTGAGTGCGAAGAACTCGGCCGGTCCGAACAGGATGGCGACGTTGGCCAGCAGCGAGGAAAACATCATCACGCCGATCACGGCGAGCGTGCCGCCGACAAAGGAGCCGACGGCGACGATGGTCAACGTCGCGCCGGCGCGGCCCTTCTTGGCGAGTTGATAGCCGTCGATTGCGGTGACGACGGAGGCGGATTCGCCGGGGATATTGAGCAGGATCGCCGTGGTCGAGCCGCCATACATCGAGCCGTAGAAGATGCCGGCCATCATGATCAGGCCGGCGGTCGGATCGAGCGAAAACGTCAGCGGCAGGATCAGCGCGACGCCGGCGACGGGGCCGAGGCCGGGGAGCACGCCGATCGCGGTGCCGGCAAATGCACCGGCGAAGGCTGCGAGCAGATTGGCCGGGGTCGCCGCGATGCTCAGCCCGTACAGCAGGCCCTGGAGGGAGTTCATTTCAGAACAGCCATGGCTTGAACACGCCTGCCGGCATCTGCACCTTGAGCAGGCGCACGAAGAAAACCTCAAAGACGACCGCGATCACGACGGCGTAGATCGCAAGCCGTCCGAGCGATCGGTTGGGATCATCCGACAGCAGCCACATGCTCGCGGTGAGGAGCAGCGCCGAGGCGACCATGCTGCCGAGCAGCGGCATCGCCAGAAAATAGATCGCGAACGCAGCGAGCAGCATCAACAGCCGGCGCAGGTCGGTGCCTGCGGGAAGCGTGAGCGCGGCCGGCATCGAATTGTCGTCGCGGCGTTCGAGCAAGACCGAAATCGCCGAGATCGCCAGCAGCGCGGCAACCGCGATCGGAAAGATCAGGGCTCCCGGCTTGTGCCAGCGCCCCGGCGAGAGCGTGGCCCAGGCGTCTGCGGCGTAGCCTCCGGCCAGCAGCAGCGCGAGCAGGGCGGTGACGCGCCGTGCCCGGGCCAACGAGAAGCTCGCCGGTATCACTTGTCGTCGTCCAGGAATTTGATGACGTCGCGGAACTTGCTGTCGTAGGCGGCAAGCTCCTTCTTCATGTCGTCGCCGATCTTGGGATCCCAAGTATAGCCGTTGGCCTTGAGGAAGCTCTTGAACTCATCGCTCTCGACGATGATTTTCGAGACCGCCAGCAGCTTCTCGAGGATCGGCTTCGGCAGGCCGTTCGGCGCGATCACGTAATAGCCGACCGGAAACGTATCCTTCCACGGGGTCTCGCCGATCGGCTTGGCGTCCGGCAGCAAATCGTATTTGCCGTCCTGAAACACCGCCAGCACGCGCAGTTTGCCCGCGTCGATCTGGCCCTTCATGCCCGGTGCGAAGCCGGAGGTGCCGTCGACACGGCCGCCGAGCGCTGCCAGCGTCGCTTCGCCGCCGCCGCCCGTAAACGGCACGGTAGCGATGCGCAGGCCCGCCAGCTTGTTGAGCTGCTGGATGGCGATGTCGTTGATCGAGCGCAGCCCCGAGACGGAAACTTTCAGCTTGCGCGGATTGGCCTTCGCCTCGGCCAGAAATTCATCCAGATTCTTCCAGCGCGCGTCGGCGGGCACCGCGAGGATCACCGGCAGGTCGGAGAGTTTGACGATCGACTGGTAGTCGTTGGCCGATTTCCAGACGAGGTTTTTCATCTCGTGCGGCTGGTACGCCAGCGACGAGGAAGAGCCGAGCCCGATCGTGTAGCCGTCCGGGGCCGACCGGATCACGGCGCCGGTGCCGATGGTGGCCGACGCCCCCGGCTTGTTCTCGACGATCACCTTGACCTTGAGTTGCTTCTCCAGCAGCTCGGCATATTTACGGCTGATCGGGTCGGTCGAGCCGCCCGGCGCATAGGGCACGTAGAAGGTGATGTCGCGGGTGGGCCATTCGTCGGCAGCGTGCGCGAAGCTCGAAAGGCCTGTGGCCGCCGCGAGCGCGGCCAGCCCGGCCAATGCCATCCGGCGGAAATTCGATCGAGAACGCATCATGTTCCTTCCCAACGCCAGCTTCTTGTTTTTATGGCTGCGACCATGGCGATTGGGACCTGACCTCGTCAATGATTTTCCACCCACGGCCTCGCCGCAGCATGGCTGCGCTGCCATGCCGTTCCTGCGTTCCGCCCTGCGTATTGACGCTGGCGCGGGCGATTGAGTCCGGCTAATGGACTGGTTGCACCTTGTGAGATGTTGAGAAAATGCCCGATACGATCCAGGACGTTCTGCAGGCCTTTGCCAAAGGCGAACTCGTCGTCGTGACCGATGACGACGACCGGGAAGGCGAGGGCGATCTGATCGTCGCGGCCTCGCTCTGCACCGCCGAGAAGATGGCCTTCATCATCCGTCACACCTCGGGCATCGTCTGTGCGCCGATCACCACCGACGATGCAAGGCGCCTGCGCCTCGATCCGATGGTGGCGCACAACGACTCCAACCACACCACCGCGTTCACGGTGTCGATCGACTACAAGCCCGACGGCGGCACCGGCATTTCGGCGGACGAACGCGCCTCCTGCTGCCGCGCGCTGGCCAATCCCAATGCGGGCGCTGCCGATTTCGCCCGGCCCGGCCACATCTTTCCGCTGATCGCCCGCGATGGCGGCGTGCTGCTGCGCTCGGGCCATACCGAAGCCGCGGTCGATCTCTGCAAGCTCTCCGGGCTGCCGCCGGTCGGCGTCATCTCGGAGCTCATGAACGACGACGGCACCGTGATGAAGGGCGAGCAGGTTGCGAAATTCGCTGCCGCGCACAAGCTCAAGCACGTCACGATCGCTGACATGATCGCCTATCGCCAAGCGCGCGAGAAGCTGATCGAGCGGGTTGCGACCTTCACCACCGACAGCCCGATCGGCCCGCTGCAGGGCTACGCCTATCGCTCACCCTTCGACGAGATCGCGCACGCCGCGTTCGTCTATAACGGCATCGGCGACGGCAAGAACGTGCTGACGCGGCTGCACAAGCCCAACATCGTCAAGGACCTGTTTACCGGCCAGGCGCGGATGCAGGTCGTGCTGAATCATTTCCAGAAGGCCGGCCGCGGCGTGCTGGTCTATTTGCGCGATGGCGCGGCCGGGGTTCCGGTCGAACCGGTCGGCGAACAGAAGTCGGCGGAAGCCGACCGCAACCGGCAATGGCGCGAGGTCGGCGTCGGTGCCCAGATCCTGCGCGATCTCGGCATCACCTCGATCCGGCACCTGACCTCGTCGGTCCACGACTACAAGGGGCTGTCCGGCTTCGGCATCGAGATCCTGTCGAACGAGAAGCTGGAAGGATAGTGGTCGTCATTCCGGAATGGTCCGCAGGACCATATCTCAGATGCGCAATGGCGCATCGGGGAATCTCGGGATTCCGGGTTCGATGCTGCGCATCGCCCCGGAATGACAGCCCAAAACATTGCGCTTGCGCCGATAGCGCACTAATTTGGCGGCAATTTCCATGAGGACAGTGATGCGAAAGGGAATTTCATGAGCGTGCGCCCTCAGACCAAGGACAAGCCGGCAGCCGCGGGCTTCCAGTGGGACGACCCGTTCCTGCTCGACGAACAGCTCACCGAAGACGAGCGCATGATCCGCGACACCGCGCGCGCCTATGCGCAGGACAAGCTGATGCCGCGCATCGTCAAGGCCTACATGGAAGAAAAGACCGATCGCGAGATCTTCAACGAGATGGGCGAACTCGGCCTGATCGGCGTCACGCTGCCGGAAGAATATGGCTGCGCCAATGCGAGCTACGTGGCCTACGGCCTGGTGGCGCGCGAGATCGAGCGCGTCGATTCCGGCTATCGCTCGATGAACTCGGTTCAGTCGTCGCTGGTGATGTATCCGATCTACGCCTATGGCGACGAGAACCAGCGCAAGAAGTACCTGCCCAAGCTCGCCACCGGCGAGTGGGTCGGTTGCTTCGGCCTGACCGAACCGGACGCCGGTTCCGATCCCAACGGCATGAAGACCCGCGCCGAGAAGGTCGCCGACGGCTACCGCATCACCGGCAGCAAGATGTGGATTTCCAACGCGCCGATCGCCGACGTCTTTGTCGTCTGGGCGAAGTCCGCCGCGCATGACAACCAGATCCGCGGCTTCATTCTCGAGAAAGGCATGAAGGGCCTGTCGGCGCCGAAGATCGGCGGCAAGCTTTCCTTGCGCGCCTCGATCACCGGCGAGATCGTGATGGACGGCGTAGTGGTGCCGGAAGACGCGCTGCTGCCCAACGTGTCGGGCCTGAAGGGGCCGTTCGGCTGCCTCAACCGCGCCCGCTACGGCATTTCCTGGGGGGCGATGGGCGCCGCGGAAGACTGCATGCACCGCGCGCGGCAGTACACGCTCGACCGCAAGCAGTTCGGCCGGCCGCTGGCGGCAACCCAGCTGGTGCAGAAGAAGCTCGCCGACATGGAGACCGAAATCGCGCTGGGCCTGCAGGGCTCCTTGCGCGTCGGCCGCCTGATGGACGAGGGCAGGTTTGCGCCGGAGATGATCTCGATCGTCAAGCGCAACAATTGCGGCAAGGCGCTCGACATCGCCCGCGTGGCCCGCGACATGCACGGCGGCAACGGCATCCAGATCGAGTACCACGTGATGCGGCACACCGCGAATCTGGAAACCGTGAACACCTATGAAGGCGCCCACGACGTCCACGCCCTGATCCTGGGCCGGGCGATCACCGGCATTCAGGCGTTTTCGTAAGGCCGCGATTACCATCCTCCGTCATGGCCGGGCTTGTCCCGGCCATCCACGTCTTGGCGGCATAGAAGAAAGAGCGTGGATGCCCGGGACAAGCCCGGGCATGACGAATGAGAGAGTTGAGCTAGCCATGGCCGATAACGAAGACATCCCGTTCAACCGTGACTTCGCGCTTAAGCCCGGTGTCGTCGACGAAGCGCGGCCAGGCGTGCGGCGGGTGCTCTGCAACAACCCGAGCCCGTTCACCTTCACCGGCACGGTCAGCTACATCGTCGGTACGGGCAACGTCGCGATCATCGATCCCGGTCCGGACGACGAGGCGCATGCGAAGGCGCTGCTGGATGTGGTGCGCGGCGAGACCGTGACGCATATTTTCGTCACCCATACCCACCGCGACCACTCGCCGAACACGGCGCGGATCAAGGCCGCCACCGGCGCGCCGGTCTATGCCGAAGGTCCGCACCGCGCCTCGCGCCCGCGGTTCGAAAGCGAGAAGCACAATCCGGAATCCGGCGCCGACCGCGACTTCAGGCCCGATATCGAGGTCAAGGACGGCGACGTGGTCGAAGGCTCGGGCTGGGCGCTAGAAGCCGTCGCCACGCCCGGCCACACCGCCAATCACCTCGCGTTCGCCTGGCCGGAGCGGAAGATCAATTTCGTCGGCGATCACGTGATGGGCTGGTCGACCTCGATCGTGGCGCCGCCTGACGGCTCGATGATCGACTACATGGCTTCGCTGGACCGGCTGGGGGCCCGCGCCGAGGATCTGTATTTCTCCGGCCACGGCCCGGAAATTCCGGACGGGCAGCGCTATGTCCGCTTCCTCGCCCGGCACCGCAGGGCGCGCGAGGCGTCAATCCTGCATCGCCTCGCCAAGGGCGAAACCGATATTCCGACCATGGTGCGCGCGATCTATATCGGCCTCGATCCGCGGCTGACGGGCGCGGCGGGCTATTCCGTGCTGGCGCATCTGGAAGATCTGGTCGCCCGCGGCATCGTCGCGACCGAAGGCGATCCGGTGATCGGCGGCATGTACCGGATGGCGTCGTAAGGGCTCCGTCATTCCGGGGCATCGCCAACGGACCCGGCCTGTGGCCGGGGCTGATGGCGATGAACCCGGAATCCAGAGGTAATTGGACGAAATTCCGGGCTCACGCTCCACGCGCCGCGGAATGACGAGGAAATACCGCCCCAATCGGTCGTCAGACGCCGTCTTGCAGACCTTGCCAATCCCACCCGGAGCGGGTAGCTAAAGCGCTCTTTCGCGACCTTCCGAACAAATCTCGGATGCATCCGGCGCCAAGCCCAAGATGCCCAGCGAAAAACGCGCCCGTAGCTCAGCTGGATAGA
>JAQSDT010000139.1 GCA_029946075.1 bacterium
GCGCTGCCGGGTGTGCTGCCAGGCGCACCCGGACCGCCGGGGCGTCCACCGGGACCTGCGCCTGGTCCACCCGGACCGCCCGGACCCGTGCCTGCACCGGGGCGCTGCGGAGCCGTCGGGCTTCCGGCGGCCGGAGGTGCGGTCGGCGTCGTCGTAGCAGGTGCCGGCGGTGTTGTCGGCGCGGCAGCGGGAGCCGTTGTCGGTGCTGCAGTTGGAGGTGTCGCCGGAGCGGGGGTCGTAGCCGGTGCCTGCCGGGCCGCCGGCGGCGGGGGCGGCGGCGGCGGCGGTGAGATTGCCGCAGGCGGCTGCTTCGGCGCAGCGGGTGCTGTCGTCGGCGGCGGCGCAGTCGGAGCCGGGCGCGGCGGCGGCGCAGCAGCCGGGGGTGGCGGCGGAGGCGGCGCTTGCCGGGCTGCAGGAGGCGGTGGGGGCGGCGGTGCGGGACGCGGCGGTGCAGCCACGGGAGGCGGCGGGGGCGGCGGCGGACGCGGCGGAGCGGCCACTGGCGGAGGCGGCGGCGGAGCGGGACGTGGTGGCGGCGCAGCAGCCGGGGGCGGCGGCGGAGGCGGCGCTTGCCGGACTGCAGGAGGCGGGGGCGGTGGGGGCGGCGGCGCGGGACGCGGAGGTGCAGCGACCGGCGGCGGCGGTGGGGCAGGCTGCTTCGCGGCCGGTGGCGGCGGCGCTCCTCTCGGCGGGGCTTTCGGGCGGCCGTCGGGGCCGAGCTCTTCCTTGGCTTGCGCCATCACGATGGGCGCTGTCTGCGCATGCGATGTGGAAGTCGCGAGCTGCGCGACCGTCAGCGCGGTTGTGGCTAGCAGCACGATGCGAAGGTTTGTCATGATATCCTTGGTCCCCGGAAAAAGGCCTGGCTTGAAGCAGAATGCTTTCACTGAATGCTTCGGGCGGTCGATCAACAGCTAATGATTAGGCCGGATTGTGGCAGTGGGCGCAGGGCCGCTGCAGTTTATTTCGTCCACGGAAGGACATGAATTCGCAATTGTTCATTGCGCATTCAGCCAATACTTTCAAGGACTCGGTCTTCAAACGCTAACCAGAGATGCCTTGCGAATCAGTCGCGGGATTGGGCGCGCGCTGTCCGCCCGGGCAACTCCTGCGGCGGTGCGATGTTCCAGCCCGGTGTGCGATCGAACCGTGTGGCGCGCCTAGCCGCGCACCAACAGCGTGTTGCTGCGGGTCCGGCCGGTTTCGGCATAGCCGCGCGCGCGCATGTCGGCGATGCAGTCTTCGAGCCATTCGTCTTTCGACAAATGCTCGATCACGACCGCGCGTGGCCACAGCGAGGGCGGCGCCTCCTTGAAGAAGCCCGTGAGAACGCGATCCTCGAAGCCTTCGACGTCGATCTTGATGGCGTCGACATGCGATGCGCCGGTTTCAGCGAGGATTCGTTGCAGCCGCAGCGATGGCACCTTGATCGCCCTGGCGGAGACATTGCCCGACACGATGTGGCTGGCGCCGAGATTGTCGCCGTCGGTCTCGATCATGAGTTCGCCGTCGGCGGGCCCCGCCGCGGCCGCGACGAGCCGTACCTGCGGATAGCCTGATGCCGCGTTGTTGAAGGCCAGCCGCGCATGCGTGACCGGATGTGGCTCGATCGCGATCACCTTGCCGCCGGGCCCGACATCGCGCGCCAGCGCCAGCGCATAGGTGCCGACATTGGCGCCGACATCGACGAAGACGCCGCCGGCAGGCACATGCGCACGCAGGAAATCAAGCTCCTCGATATTGTAGGCGGGATTGAACAGCGCGCCGCGCTCGGTGGCGCTGGCCTGATGATAGAATCGGAACGATGCGCCCTGATACTGCACGTCGACCGGGCCGCCACGCAGCAGATTGACGAGCCGCGAGAGCCAGGGCCGGAACGCGCCGCGCTTCAGCCGCGAACCATGCGCCAGCGAAATGATGGCGGCCTGCGCGGCATTCGGGGCGAACGCGCCGAACGGCGCGGGAGAGGGGTCGTTGTCGGGCGTCAAACCGGAGTCCTCGTTGAGCGGCGCATGAATAGCCGGTTTTGCGACGAGGAAACAGGCTGAATTGCCGGCGATTTGGCCGCCTGCAGGGGTCAGGCGCAGGCGCCGACGATGACGGAAATATTATCGCGGCTGCCGGCATTGATGGCTCGCCGGACCAGCTTGCCGACGACGGCTGCGCAGGATTCGGCAAGCCCGACCATCGCCTCGATCTCGTCGTCATCGATCACGTCGGTCAGCCCGTCGGTGCAGAGCAGGAAGCGATCGCCCGCCTGCATCGGCGGCCCGGCCGACAGGTGCGGCGCGATCGCGACCGGGAACGCGCAGCCTCCGAGCGCCTGCGTAATCGCGTGCGAGCCGGCGGCGCGCCTGCCGTCGTGCGCGGAGACCACCACGTCCTCATGGCTCAGCTTGACGAGACCCGAACGGCCGAAACGATAGGCGCGGCTATCGCCGACGTTGAAGGCAATGGTCGCGGCGTCCTGCACGACGATGCCGGCGACGGTCGTGCCCATGCCGATCCGGGCGGGGTCGTCCATCATTTCGTAGAGGTGTGCGTTGGCGGCATGCAGCGTCGCCTCGCAGGCGGATGCACCGTCGAGCAGGCCGGCCTGCGATGAAAGGAAGCGCAGCGCTGCGAGGCTGGCGACGTCGCCATGGGGCTGGCCGCCAATGCCGTCGGCGACCATGAACCCGTGCGAGCCTCCGGCGAGGCGGTGCGTGATGACATCTCGCATGTCCGCTTGCGAGATCGTTCCAGCCGCGAACACCGCGTCCTGGTTGCTGGCCCGCACCGCGCCGCGATGCGTGAAGACGGCAACATTGAGGTTTGGCATCGGTGTGCAGCCTTGTTCAGATGACCAGCGGTTCGCCGTCGCCGAGGCGCCGGATCGCATCGAACCCGGCTGCGTGGGTGTCCCACGCCGCGCCGTGGATCGGGACCACGCAACCGGCCTGCATCGCGCTTGCGAATTTCCGCAAATCGTCCGGCGACGCGTGGCCGCTGGTGTGCAGATGGCAGGCACGGGCGCCGTTGCAGCCGAGCCAGGCCTGCATCGCCTGCCCGTCCGCGCCATCGAGATAGCCGCGCCACATCGACCAGCTCCAGGCATCGTCGGCATCGGGCGTGACGTTCTGGCGGAAGTAGTCGCGGATGAGGGACTTGCGCGTCATCACCACCCACTCCGATGGCGTCTCGGCGAGGCGACGGGCGGCGATCCCGTGTTCGGCCATGCGGGAGACGAAGGCTTCGTTGCCCCTGGCGCGGTAGAGATTCGCGAACGCACTCGTGATCACTACCCTGATCTGCTTCCAGCCGGCGCGGGGCAGATTGGCATATTCGCCGAGCAGTTCCAGAACCTCGGCGGTGTAGAGATCGACCACGAGCGTGCGGCCGGTCTTCAGGCACGCACGATAGAGCGTGACGGTGCGGTCGATATTCTGGGCCGACCACGCCACGAAGACCCGGCCACGTGTTTCCCCGAACAATCGGCAAAATTGCGCTTCGAGTTCGTCCTCGCTCATCCACGGCTTGTCGGCGCCGAGATTGGTGCCTTCGAGCAGCATCACGTCGATGTCATCAGGTGGCTTCGACATGAAGCGGGTGACCAGCGACGACTTGCGGCCGTGTAGACGGAAATCGCCGGAATACAGGATGCGTCTGCCCTCGACTTCGATCAGCAGCATGTAGGCGTCGAAGGCCGAATGATCGGTCAGGAACGGCGTGACGGTGAACGGCCCTGCCTGAAACGGCCGGTCGCTGTTCCAGGTCCGGAAGTCGCGCGTGATCGGCTCGCCGACGATCGCGGCGGTGAGCTTGATCAGTTTCTCGGTCGCGGCGCCGGAATGCACCGGCCACGCCGCGGGCGCGGCCTGCAGCAAGCCGTAATGATCCTGATGCGGATGCGAGATCAGGATCGTGGCCGGCGCGCCGCCGAGATCGAGCGTTGCGGGCAGCAAATCGGTGGCGCCACGCGCGGCATCGAGCGGACGGCCGATGTCGAGCAGCAGGCGCTGCCCACCGGACGCCGTGACCTCCACGCAATTTCCGCCGATTTCCTGCGTGGCGCGATGAACGACGAGCTTGACCGTCAAGGCGCGGCCTCCACGGGTTTGCCGGCAAGCTGGCGGAAAAAATCATGGAGTGCGGGGATCATGCCGACGCCGTTGTTCCGGCCGTCGATCACGATGATCCTCCATTCGTTGGGCGACGGATTTTTCAGCAAGTCCCGCTGCCAGACGTCTTTCGCGTAGACCGAGGACGGTCGACCGACGAACAACAGCGGTACGTCCGCGAAGACGGTCTTTGGCGCGGGCAGTTGTCGACCTCCCAGGATCTCGCCAAGTGTGGCGCTGACTCGCACAAAGTCATCCCTGATTTGGTCGCGTAGATGTTGCGATTGAAGCTGTTGTCGATAGCGTTTGAGCTGGCAGACAACTGCCGGCTCGCTGCCTTCAATACCGCGGGCTGCGTTGTTGGTGGTCAGTTTTGCTTCAACAAAGACCAGGGTGCCCTCAGGCGTCAGGAACACGCAATCGATCATGTCTTGCGCTTTTTCGGAGCCGGGAAACCGGCACTCGATATCAAGCAATACGGCGCGATCTGCCGGCAAATCGGATCGAGCGATTGAGAACTCCCGGAACAGTTCGCTGACAATTCTCAGTTCGCTCGTCGGGCCCCGACGCTTCTCGCAGTTAGTCTTGATCTTCTGATATTTTGCTGCGGAGAACCAATGGTCCTCAATGCGAACCTCGCTGGACTTGCCTTCAGCGCCGAGATAGCGGCTGCTGGTGTACATCTGCTTGCCTCTGAAGGCGCAGAGGCGGGCACCGGCATAATAGAAATTCACCTCATTCTTGCGGATAGCCGGGAAGACTTTGCCCGCGTCCAGATCCTCCTTCAGTCCCGTGTCCCGAAAAAATGGATGCGCTTGCAGTTCCGGCACGCGGTGGAAGTATTTCTGCAGCCCGGCATCGGTCATCAAACGAACTCTCCTGTGTCGGTTATTCTGGAAGACGGGCCGCCTTCGACTGGCGGCCCGACGCGGGCCTCGCTCGCGCAAGAGCGATCGGCAAGCACCGCGATTCGGGTGGGGGCTAGCGGCCAATTCATAACAAGGTGCGCGACAAAGGCGCCACGCGCGAGTTTCGGATCGAGCTCGACGATCCACAATTGCCGCACCGCGCAATGGCGGACGCAGCCGCGCGGGAAGAAATCGAAGGCATGGGGCTGCAGCTTTGGATACAGGCCCTGCGCAAGCCGCCAGGCCGCCATCACGGCCGTGCCTGCCGGGCGGTCGCCGGAAGGCGAGGCTGTCGTGCAACGCACAAAGTGCGACCGGTTACGGTCCGCGGACACGAACCAGAACAGGCCGCCTGGGGCAGCAGAGGCGAGATGATGCGCGAGTTCACCCTCTATATTCAAAGAAGGGGGGTGAGAAATTTACACTTGGAGAAAATAACAACTTCGTTGCGCGGTTGCCGACGAAGACGACATTTTCAATCGCGCGGACCGCGGGAAGCGATTTAAAATGTTCGCGCCGCCTTCGTCCCGATGCGCTGCGCTCCATCCGGGCTACCGCCCTTCGCTCACATCACCTCGTCCGTGCGCCCCACCGCCGGCCGTCGTCCCAGCCGGTGCAGCATTCGCGACAGCTGCTCGATCGAATACGGCTTCTGCAGCAATTCGAATCCATGGCTGCCGTGCTCTGAGAGCACGTGGCTGTATCCGCTGGTCAGCGCCACGGGCATGTCGGGGTAGCGGCGCCGGATTTCCTGCGCGAGTTCGATGCCGGTCATTCCGGGCATGACCACGTCGGTGAAGACGATATCGAAGCGATCGGCGCCGGCGGCGAGTTCCTCGAGCGCGTGGGTGGCGTTGCCGACCAGTTTTGTGGTGTAGCCGAGTTCGGCCAGCGCATCGGTAGCGTATTGTCCGACCTCGGCATTGTCCTCGACGACCAGCACCGACATGCCGCTGCCGCCAAGCGCCGGCGCATCCGCCGCCGGCATGCTGCGCAGCCCGCTGCCGCCGGCGACGCGCGGCAGATACAGCGTGAACGTGCTGCCCTTGCCGAGCTCACTCGATACGACGACCTCGCCGCCGGATTGGCGCGCAAAGCCGAACACCTGCGACAGGCCGAGCCCGGTACCCTGGCCGACCTCCTTGGTGGTGAAGAACGGTTCGAAGATTCGCCCGAGCTGGTCCTGCGGAATGCCGCTGCCGGTGTCGGCGACGGACACGGCGACATAGCCGAACGGATTGGACGACGGCGTGCCCACGGGCAGGTTGGCGGAGACGCCGACCGCGATCGTCAGCCGTCCCTGGCCCTCCATCGCATCGCGTGCATTCACCGCCATGTTGATGATGGCGGTTTCGAATTGCCCGGCGTCGGCATCGATGAAGCAGGGCTCGTCCGGCCCCAGCGTGACGATCTCGATGCGCGAGCCGATCAGCGTGGCGATCATTTCGCTCAGCATCTGCACGCTGCGGCCGACGT
>JAQSDT010000140.1 GCA_029946075.1 bacterium
GGCCATTTCGTCGACGATGATGTCGATGTAGGGCAAGGGATCGAGGTCGAGCTTCTCTTCCTCGTAGATCGCCTTGCCGGTTTCCTTGTCGAAGCCGGTATGCACGGTACGCGAGAGCTCCTCGCCCCTGGTCTTGGCTTCGAGCAGGCGCTGGTTGTAGCCGTCGATGTTGCGCACGCCGAGCTTGGACATCTTCTTGTAGCGTTCTTCCATCTCGCGCACCGCCCATTTCAGCGCGACCACCGCCTTCTTCGGATCGGTCACGACGGGCGTCAGCAGATGCGGGATGCCGTCATAGACGGAGAGCTCGAGCATCTTGGGATCGACCATGATCAGGCGGCACTGATCCGGCCGCAGCCGGTAGACCAGGCTGAGGATCATGGTGTTGATGGCGACCGACTTGCCGGAGCCGGTGGTGCCGGCGATCAGCATGTGCGGGGTGCGGGCCAGATCGATGATGATGGCTTCGCCGCCGATATTCTTGCCGAGGCAGAGCGGAAGCTTGGCGACCGATTCGTTACTGTCCTTGGTGGTCAGCAATTCGCGCAGATAAACCTTTTCGCGATGCGCATTCGGCAGTTCGATGCCGATGGCGTTGCGGCCGGCGACCACGGCGACGCGCGCCGACAGCGCACTCATCGAGCGGGCGATGTCGTCGGCAAGGCCGATCACGCGCGAGGACTTGATGCCGGGCGCGGGCTCGAGTTCGTACAGCGTCACCACCGGGCCCGGATTGGCCTTGACGATCTCGCCGCGGACGCCGAAATCCCCGAGTACGCTTTCCAGCGCGCGCGAATTGGCTTCGAGCTCGGCCTTGCTGAGCGGCTGGCGATCGGAGGCCTTGGGCGCGGTCAGCACCGAAACCGACGGCAGTTCGAATTTGTTCGACTTGCGGGCCGGCGTCTTCGGCGCAGCCTTCTTGCGCGGCGCGCGGGCGGCGGGGACTTCCTCGTCCTCCTCTTCGTCTTCTTCCGCTTCTTCTTCCTCGAATTCCTGCTGCTGCGGCGCCAGTGACGGCGCGCTGCGGCCGCCGAGATTCGGCTCCTGGCGTTCGAAGGACGCGGTGCGGGGCTGCGGCGCGCTCGCCACCAGCGAGCGATAGGCGGTGCCGAACAGCCATGCCAGCCGCGCCTTTGCGCTCATCAGCGCATGATAGATCCAGCCGAGCGAGACCGAACTGCGATCCTTTTCCTCGACGAACGGCGCATCGTCGTCCTCGATCGGCGTCAGCTCTTCATCGCGCGGTCGCGAACCCCAGCCGCAGGCAAACAGGAAGGCCGCGGTCATTGCGGTGAAGAGAATGATTCCGAGCACGAGCCGATAGGTGAAGCCGACGGGGCCGAACACCACGGCCGGTGCCCGCACCAGCGCATCGCCGACGACGCCGCCAAGTCCGGTCGGCAGCGGCCAGCCGCCACCATGGGCCCAGCAGCTGGCAAAGCCCGCAGCGAGCACCGTGCAGAGAACCCAGCAGGCGATGCGCAACGCTTCACGGTCGAAGGTGCGGTGCGTGAGCATCCGCCAGCCCCAGACGGCAACCGGCAGGATCAGCATGATGGCGCCGAGGCCGAAGATCTGCATCAACAGATCGGCGCCGATCGCGCCGGGATAACCGAGAATGTTGCGGATCGCGCGCGATGTCGCGTGGCTGAGACTCGGATCCTGTACCGACCACGTCATCATCGCGGCGCCGGCCACGCCGGACAGCGCGATCAGGCAGAGCCCTGCCAGTTCGCGCAGGCGCCGCGCCAACGCGTCGCGGATCGACGCCGGCAGATGGCTGACCAGGGGGATGACACGTTCGATCGCTGGCATGCTCATGGGACCTGCGATTAATCCAGGGTTTCGACCAGCCGGTGCAAAGCCTCGGCTGTTGATTCACTGTCGGAGACCAGCGCCAGGCGGATGTAGCCGGCGCCGGGATTGAAACCGTCGTTCTGCGGCCGCGACAGATATGTGCCGGGAATCACGCGCACGCCGGCATCGCGATAAAGCCTCACCGCCGCGGCTTCATCGCCGCCGCGGTCGGAGACGTCGAGCCAGACGCAGAAGCCGCCGGCGGGACGAACGTATCCATATCGGCTGCCGAGGATCTGGTCGGCGAGATCGAACTTGATGCGATAGAGCCTGCGGTTCTCTTCGACATGCGCTTCGTCGTTGTAGGCGGCGACCGCGACCTGCTGCAGCGGCACCGGAACCTGCGGCGCAGCGACGTTGCGCAATTCGTGAAAGGCGGCGAGGAACTTCCTGTCGCCGGCGGCAAAGCCGACGCGCATGCCCGGCAGGTTCGAGCGCTTCGACAGCGACTGGAACGCGACGACGTTGGTGAAGTCAGGTCCGGCGCATTCCAGCATGCTGCCCGGCGCCTGCCTGGTGTAGATTTCCGAATAGCACTCGTCGCTGAGGATCATGAAGCCGTAACGATCCGCGAGTTGCTTCAGCCGGGTGAAATACTCGTGCGAGGCGACCGAGCCTTGCGGATTGGCGGGCGAGGCGATGAACATCGCGACCGTCCGCGCCAGCG
This sequence comes from bacterium, assembly GCA_029946075.1. Lineage (GTDB taxonomy): Bacteria > Pseudomonadota > Alphaproteobacteria > Rhizobiales > Xanthobacteraceae > Bradyrhizobium. The sequence continues at coordinate 2,525 of JAQSDT010000140.1, forward strand.
TCGCCTCGTCGAGCGCGTCGAGATCCGGCAAAAATCCGTTGGCGAGCGTGGTCGGCAGATAGATCAGCTCGCAACCGGCGGCGCGGGCGCCTGCGCCGTAGGCCGGATAAAACGGGTTGGGCATCAGGATCGCGGGCTTGCCCTTGCGCGGGCCGACATAGCGGGCGGCGGTAATCGCGGCGAAGAACAGGCCCTCGCGGCTGCCGTTCAGCACGATAATTTCGCTGTCGGGATCCATCGGCCGCGGCAGGTCGAATCGGCGGGAGAGCCAGCCCGCGACGGCCTGCCGGAACGGCTCGATGCCCTTGGCGATGGGGTAGCGTCCGAAATCGGCGATGTGCCTGGCCAGCACCGGGCCCACGAAATCCGGCACCGGGTGCTGCGGTTCGCCCAATGACAGCGTAATCAAGGGCTTACCGGGCTGATAGGGCGCCAGCAGCTCAGCCGTCCGGATAAAGGGGGAGCGCTCGGCCTGCCCGGCAGCAGGTGAGCTGCCGGCGCCCTGCGCCACGCCGGAAGAGGCGGTCATTGCCATGTCTGAAGCGCCAGCACTTTCAAAAGCGGTCGAAGGACTTAGCCGACCCCCGAAAACCAATCAAACCACCATAGATACGGCGAGGTTAAGACGCGATTAACCATCGACCGGCCTCGACAATTTGGACGGTATTACCATATCTTTGATCGGTAATACCGAGGCCCGGAGGTCAGTTATGGCAACGACGGTGACGAGCAAGGGTCAGGTGACGATTCCAAAGACGGTTCGCGAGCATCTTGGAATCGTGCCGGGAAGCCAGGTCGAGTTCCGGCGCGCAGCCGACGGCAGCGTCGTCGTCGAAAGGGCCGATGGCACGCGCCCACCAAGCCGGTTCGCCAAACTGGTTGGTTCCGCGGGGCCGGGGATGACGACAGATGAGCTCATGGAGCTGCTTCGCGGCGAGCCGGAATGACGCTCGTCGATTCGAATGTCATTCTCGACATCGTTACCGACGACGAGAGGTGGGCGGGCTGGTCTCAAGCCCAGCTTGAACGAGCCGCCGCCGCCGGGTCACTCGTCATCAACGACGTGATTTACGCAGAAATCTCTACCCGGTACGGCACCATAGAAGCCGTCGACGCGCTCCTCGAAGAACTTGAGATCGTAGTGGCGAAAATTCCTCGTTCGGCCCTGTTCCTCGCGGGCAAGGCTTATCTCCGATACCGCGCGCTTGGCGGCGCTCGTAGCGGTGTGCTGTCCGATTTCTTCATCGGCGCTCACGCCGCAGTCGAGCAGCTACCGTTGTTGACGCGCGATACAAGGCGATATCAAACCCATTTTCCGACGCTTCAGTTGATCACGCCGTCGGAAAGCGATCGATAGCGCCCGCTGTACACCGCCAAGCATCGCGGTCGCGACCGCGTGGTACGCGCCGCCGAGTTGTCGCTTGCTGTGGCCTGAACACCCGATTCGCTATCGCTGTGGCATTCGCTCGAAGCTCGGCATGCCCTCGGGAATGTGGTGGAAGGGCTGCTTGTCGATCGTGTAGATCGCGATCTGCGGCGTGATCTGTGCGGGGTTGTCGAGCGTTCCGACCTTCACCACCACGACCGGCCGCTGCGGCCGCGTCACCACATGCGTTCCGCATTCGGGACAGAACTCGCGCGTCACCGGCTTCTCGAGGTCCTTGCGCGTAAACTGCTTCGGCGCCCCCCTGGTGTATTTGAAGCCGTCGAGCGGCATCACCACGAACATGTTCGGCGATCCGCCGGTGATGTACTGGCATTCGCGGCAATGACATTGCGCCTGCAATGCCGGCTCGCCCTCGGCCACATAGCGCACGGCGCCGCAATAACATCCGCCTTCGAGTTTCATGAAATCCTCCCGGTTTTGATTGCCGCCATTTCGACGGCTGCCCGCCGGATTTGTAAATCATTTCTGGCAGGCGAGGCAAAAAGAAAGGGGCCCCAGCTTGCGCTGGAGCCCCTCAACGGTCAGGGCATTGCCGGGTATGTGCCCGAACCGGAGTTGTGGGTGCGGCCCCGGGACAACTACGTTGTCCCTGGGAGGTCGCACCCCGGGAGAACTACATGTTGTAGGCCCGCTCGGTGTGCTCGGTGACGTCGAGGCCCTCACGTTCGGTCTCGACGTTGACGCGCAGGCCGACGATGACGTCGACGACCTTGAAGATGATCGCCGAACCGATGCCCGACCACATCAGCGTGGTGAAGACGCCTCCGAGCTGCGCGACCATTTGATCGGTGAGTACGTATTCCGCGATCTTGCCGGTTTCATAGTTCATGATGCCCGTACCGCCGAGAGCGGGGTTCACCAGGATGCCGGTGCCCAGCGCGCCGACGATGCCGCCGACGCAGTGGACGCCGAACACGTCGAGCGAGTCGTCATAGCCCAGAGCATTCTTCACCACGGTGCAGAAGAACAGGCAGACGATGCCGACGACGAGGCCGAGAACGATCGCACCCATCGGACCGGAGTAACCGGCCGCCGGCGTGACAGCCACGAGGCCCGCCACCGCACCCGACAACGCGCCGAGCACCGAGGGATGACCCTTGACGATCCATTCCGCGAACATCCAGGACAAAGCCGCCGCTGCGGTTGCAACGAACGAGTTGGTCATGGCGAGCGCGGCGCCGCCATTGGCTTCGAGGTTCGATCCGGCGTTGAAGCCGAACCAGCCGACCCAGAGCAGCGAAGCGCCGATCATGGTCATGGTCAGCGAGTGCGGCGCCATCAGCTCCTTGCCGTAGCCGACGCGCTTGCCGATCAGCAGCGCACCGACGAGGCCGGCGATGCCGGCGTTGATGTGCACCACGGTGCCACCGGCAAAGTCGATCGCGCCCTTCTTGAAGATCCAGCCGGCGTCGGCGTTGATCTCGTCGAGCTTGGCCTGCGCCGCGGTCTTCGCCGCACCGTCAGCCGCAGCAGCCAGCGCCTTCGCTGCATCCGAAATCGCGTCCGGGCCGGGCCAGTACCAGACCATGTGCGCGATCGGGAAGTAGATCAGGGTGACCCAGATCGGAACGAACAGCGCGATCGCCGCGAACTTCATGCGTTCGGCAAAGGCGCCGACGATGAGGGCGGGGGTGATCGCCGCAAAGGTCATCTGGAAGCAGATGTAGATCAGCTCGGAAACGTTGGCGTCGACGCTGAAGGTCGCTGCTTTCGAATCTCCGTTCACGCCCATCAGGAAGGCCTTGGAGAAGCCGCCGATGAAGTCGGAACCGCCGGTGAAGGCAAGGCTGTAGCCGTAAAGCGCCCAGAGCAGGACGACGATGCAGACGGTGTAGAAGACCTGCATCAGGACCGAGAGCATGTTCTTGGAGCGGACGAGACCGCCATAGAACAGGGCCAGGCCCGGGATGGTCATCAACAGCACGAGCACGGTGGACGTCATCAGCCAGGCGTTGTCGCCCTTGTTGACGGTTGGTTCGGCGTAAGCTGCGGTCGCAGCGAACATGCCGACTGCGAGGGCCGCCAATCCCGCGCTATAGGGACGCTTGAACGTCATTTGGTTTTACTCCTGAGTGTATGGTTGAGCGCGAAATCAGAGGGCCGCGGCATCCGCCTCACCGGTGCGGATGCGGACCGCATGGTCGAGGTTGATGACGAAGATCTTGCCGTCGCCGATCTGGCCGGTCTTGGCGGCTGACGTAATGGCGTCGATGGTCTTGTCGACCTGGTCCGAGGCGACGGCGACCTCGATCTTGATCTTGGGAAGGAAGCTCACGGCATATTCGGCGCCGCGATAGATTTCGGTGTGGCCCTTCTGCCGGCCATAACCTTTGACTTCCGTCACCGTGAGACCGTGAACGCCAATGGCGGTCAGGGCATCCCGGACTTCTTCGAGCTTGAATGGCTTGATGATCGCCATAACAATTTTCATGGGTCCTATCCCCGCTTGGGCCCG
>JAQSDT010000141.1 GCA_029946075.1 bacterium
ATGGCTTGATGATCGCCATAACAATTTTCATGGGTCCTATCCCCGCTTGGGCCCGATCCAGACACGACCGGGCGTTTCTCTCGACTGAGGTTCACCACGCGGAGAAGTTCACTACGCGGGCACAGCCAGGACCCTTAGAATCAAATGCCGTGCCAGAACGGCGTCGTTGCCTAACAGTTTATGAATCCGGACCTTTTCGCCCTTTGCGGTAAATGCCTGTCGCTGCGCCATTCCGTCGCGCTCAAAGCATAGTCAGGCATGCTCAATTACTAAGCACGCCCGACTGCCGACATAATCCTGCCCAGCCGGAGAGCAGGAAAACGGTATTCAGGTGGTTACTGCAGCGCTTCGCCGTGCTGGGAGATGTCGAGGCCTTCCAGCTCCTGCTGCAAGGATACCCGCAGCGGCGCGAAGATGCTCACCAGCTTGAGCAGCGCGAAGGTAGCCACGGCCGACCAGCCCAGCACCACGGCGATGCCGTAGAGCTGGATCACCACCTGCTGCGGGTTGCCCTCGAGCAGGCCGGATGTGCCACCGATCGCGTTCACGGCGAAGACGCCGGCGAGCAGCGTGCCGGTCAGGCCGCCGATGCCGTGGACGCCGAACACGTCGAGCGAATCGTCATACTGCAGACGCTGCTTCAGCCAGGTGCAGGCCCAGAAGCACAGCACGCCCGCGACGATGCCGATCACGACGCCATGCCATGGCGCGACGAAGCCGGAGGCCGGCGTGATCGTGCCGAGGCCCGCGACCGCCCCCGAGATCATGCCGAGCACCGACGGCTTGCGGCGCGTCGCCCATTCGATCGCGCCCCAGGTCAGTGCGCCGGCGCAGGCCGCCAGATGCGTCGCCGTTATCGCCATCACCGCGCGCGAGTTCGCTCCCAGCGCCGATCCGCCGTTGAAGCCGAACCAGCCGACCCACAACATTCCGGTCCCGATCACCGCCAGCGACAGATCGAACGGCGCGAGATTCTCGGTGCCATAGCCGTGGCGCTTGCCCATCACCTTCGCCGCCACCAGACCGCCGATGCCGGCGGAAAGGTGCACGACGAGACCGCCGGCGAAATCCAGCACGCCCGCGGTGGCGAGGAAACCGCCGCCCCACACCCAATGCGCCAGCGGCACATAGACGAACGTGAACCAGCCGACGGAAAACAGGAGATAGGCCGAGAAGCGCATGCGGTCAGCCACCGCGCCCGCCACCAGCGCCACCGTGATGATCGCAAACGTCATCTGGTACAGCATGAAAAGCGTTTCAGGGATGGTCTTTGCCGCCGGATTGACGCTCTCCATCGTCATGCCGATCAGGAACCAGCGGTCGAGCGTGCCGATCCACGGCCCCTCGCCGACGAAGGCGAGCGAATAACCGTAGGCGACCCAGAGGATCGAGATCATCGCGACGGCTGCGAGACTCTGCGCCATCGTCGCCAGCACGTTTTTCTTGCGCACCATGCCGGAGTAGAACAGCGCGAGGCCCGGGATCGTCATCATCAGCACCAGCGCGGTGGCGACGATCATCCAGGCGGTGTCGGCGGCGCTGATGCCGGACGTCTCGGCGAAGGCCGGCGTCGCGATTGAGCAGCTTGCAGCGAGAGTGACGAGCGCAGCCTTCTTCGCTGCACGATACGATAGTGCCCCCATGGAATTTCCCCGGCCTGTTTCGTTTCTTGGACTCGCGCGCCGGGCATCGTTGCCGGTGCGCCTTGAACTTGACGTCGTCTCAGAGCGCGTCGCTGTCGGTCTCGCCGGTGCGGATGCGCAAGGCGTGATCGATCGGCGTCACGAAGATCTTGCCGTCGCCGATCTGGCCGGTGCGCGCGTTCGCCGTGATGACGGCGATCGCCTTGTCGGCGACGTCGGAAGCGACCGCGATTTCGATGCGCAGCTTGGGCAGGAAGTTCACGACGTATTCGGCGCCGCGATAGATTTCGGTGTGGCCCTTCTGGCGGCCGTAGCCCTTGACCTCCGTCACCGTCATGCCGTGGACGCCGATGGCGGTGAGGGCCTGGCGCACCTCGTCCAGCTTGAACGGTTTGATGATCGCGACGACGAGTTTCATGGTCAGGCCTTTATGTCCCTTGGGTATTCGCTTGGCGTGGTTGGCAGGCGCACCGCCGGGGCGGTTCGCCATCTTCCCAAATCTGGCATCTTTCTGGGCAAATGGCACAAAAAAGTTGCAGGTTTAAGGGGAAAACATTTGGGGCTGATCGTGCCGGTCTCTGTACAGGGAACATGGTCGTCCGACAGAATGCGGTTTCCAACGCAAGCCGCCCTGCCGGCTCCCCGTCTTCCTGGCTCGAGGGAATAAAATGTCGAACCGATCGTGGTTTTATGCATCCAACGGCCAGCAACAGGGGCCGTTTCCGGAAGGCCAGCTTCGCGACCTGATTACGAGGGGCGCGGTCAACGCCGATACGCTGGTCTGGACCGAGGGCATGTCCGGCTGGCAGCGGGCCGGCGAAATCCCGGGCCTGATGCCGGCTGGAGGGCCGCCGCAGGTCCCGCAGGCCGGCGGACCGCCGCCGATGCGCGCCGGTGGCGGGGGCTATGGTGGCGGATACAGCGGCGGCCCGCTGTCGCTTGATTTCGGCATCCTCGATTTTGTCTGGCGCAGCCTCGTGATGGTCATCGGCGGCTTGCTGATCATCCCGACGCCGTGGCTGATCGTCTGGTACCTCAACTGGATCGTGCCGTGTGTGCGGGTGCCGGGACGGCCGAATCTGAGTTTCACCGGCAGCGCGATGACGATCGTTCCCTGGTACTTCGGGGCTATCGTGCTGATCATTGCCGTTTCCTTGCTCGGCAGCGAGTTGCTGAGCAATCTCGTGAACGTCGTCCAGTTCGTTCTGTACTGGCTGTTCCTGAAATGGCTCATCGCGAACCTCGCCTCGAACGGACAGCCGCTCGGGCTGAGCTTCTCCGGCTCGATCTGGGCCTATCTCGGATGGTCGATCCTAGGGGTGCTCTCGATCTTCACGATCATCGGCTGGGCGTGGGTCTACACCGCGTGGATGCGATGGTTTTGCCGGAACATTCAAGGCACGCAGCGTGAGGTCCTGTTCATCGGCAGCGGCCTCGAGTTCCTGTGGCGCGCGATCGTGGCCGCGCTGGCTTCGATCTTCATCATCCCGATTCCATGGGTGTATCGATGGATGTGGCAGTGGCTGGCGTCGCAGACGGTGCTGGCCGAACGCGGCGCACAGCCCAACGGGTGAGCCCGTTGCTCGACGCGCCCTGTTGACGCGAAACAGAAAGCCCGCCCGGGACCGAGGTCCGGGGCGGGCTTTTGCTTGAAGCACTATTCCTTGCGCTGGCGTACCGAGCCTTCCTGCGCCACCGACGCCACCAGCGTGCCGTCGGGCTTGAAAATGAGACCGCGGGTCAGGCCGCGGCCGTCCTGCGCGCTCGGCGAATCCTGCGCGTAAAGCAGCCATTCGTCGGCGCGGAACGGCCGGTGAAACCACATCGCGTGATCGAGACTCGCCGGCATCATGCGCTTGTCGAACAGCGTGCGGCCGTAGCGTGCCATGACGGCATCGAGCAGCGAGAAGTCCGACGCATAGGCGAGCGCGCACATGTGCAGCGCCGGATCGTCGGGCAGTTTCGCGGCCGTGCGAATCCAGACATGGATACGGCCGTCATCGATCTTCTGTCCGAAATAGCGGCCGAGCTCGACCGGGCGCAGTTCGATCGGCCGATCGGATTCATAGTAGCGGCGGATGAAGTCCGGCATCTCGCGGAACATCGGCTGCTTGGCTACTTCCTCGGCGGTGAGTTTTTCCGGCGGCGGCACGTCGGGCATCTTGTCCTGATGGTTGAAGACGCCTTCTTCCTCGGCGTGGAACGACACCATGATGGAGAAGATGGCGTTGCCGTGCTGGATCGCGGTGACGCGGCGGGTCGAATAGCTCTTGCCGTCACGCAGGCGCTCGACCTCGTAGATGATCGGAATCTGCGTATCGCCGGGCAGGATGAAATAGCAATGGATCGAGTGCGGCAGCCGGCCTTCCACGGTGCGGCAGGCCGCCACCATCGCCTGTCCGATCACCTGGCCGCCGAACACCCGCTGCCAGCTCGTCTTCGGGCTGTTGCCGCGGAACAGGTTTACCTCGAGCTGTTCGAGATCGAGAATGGAGATCAGATCGATCAGGCTTTTGGACATGGCGGTGCTTTCGGTCGAATGTTGGCGTCATTCCGGGATGGTCCGTAGGACCAGACCCGGAATCTCGAGATTCCGGGTTCGATGCTTGCGCATCGCCCCGGAATGACGAAGGAAACCTTGTTTCCCGGCCCTGTTTCGCCCAGCTATTATCAGGTAGCAAGCGTAGTCTGACACAGTAGTCGAGTAGGGATTTCATGGCGGCACAGCGAAGCATTGTCATCTGCGGCGGCGCCTTTGCCGGGCTGGTGCTGGCGTTGGCGTTTCGCCAGGGCCTTGGTCCCGATATTCCGGTCATCGTCGCCGATCCGGCGCTGGCGATGCGGCCGAGCAGGGACCCGCGCGCCACCGCGATCGTCGCGGCCTGCCGGAGGTTGTTCGAGGCGCTCGGCGTCTGGGGCCAGCTCGCGGCCGACGCGCAGCCCATTCTCGATATGGTCGTCACCGATTCCAAGCTGGAGGACGCGACCCGTCCGGTGTTTTTGACTTTCGGCGGCAATGTCGAGCCCGGCGAGCCCTTTGCGCACATGGTCGAAAACCGCCGCCTGATCGATGCGCTGGTCGTGCGCGCCGAGGCCGAAGGCATCGATCTGCGCGCCACCGCGGTCTCGACTTACGATTCCCGCGCCGACGGCGTCACGGTGACGCTCGCCGACGGTAATGTCATCGAGGCCAGCCTGCTGGTCGCCGCCGATGGCGCCCGCTCGAAGCTGCGCGAACGCGCCGGCATCGCCACCCATGGCTGGGATTACGATCAATCCGGCATCGTCGTCACCGTCGGCCATGAGCGCGATCATCACGGCCGCGCCGAAGAACATTTCCTTCCAGCAGGTCCGTTTGCAATCCTGCCGCTGACCGGCAAGCGTTCGTCGCTGGTGTGGACCGAGAACCGCGCCGCGGCCGCGCGCATCATCGCGCTCGATGAGAGTGCATTTCACGACGAACTCGAACGGCGCTTCGGCCTGCATCTCGGCGAGGTCAAGGCGCTCGATAAACCGCGCGCGTTTCCGCTCGGCTATTTCGTCGCGCGCTCGTTCATCGCCGAACGGCTGGCGCTGGTCGGCGATGCCGCGCATGTGATTCACCCGATCGCAGGGCAGGGCCTCAACATGGGCCTGAAGGATGTCGCGGCATTGGCCGAAGTCGTGGTCGACGCGGCGCGGCTCGGCATGGATCTCGGCCAGGCCGACGTGCTCGACCGCTACCAGCGCTGGCGGCGCTTCGACACGATGGCGATGGGCGTCGCGACCAACTCGTTGAATTTTCTGTTCTCGAACGAATCGACGCTGCTGCGCACCGTTCGCGACATCGGCCTCGGCCTCGTCGACCGCGCGCCGCCGCTGAAGAGCCTGTTCATCCGCCAGGCGGCGGGATTGTCAGGTGAAGTGCCGCGGCTCTTGAAGGGCGAGGCGCTGTAGCTTCTTCGTCATTGCGAGGAGCGATAGCGACGAAGCAATCCATCTATCCGCTATGCCGTGGCATGGATTGCTTCGCTTCGCTCGCAATGACGCGGAGATCAATCGATCTTCCGCGCTTCTTCCGGCAGCATGATCGGGATGCCGTCGCGGATCGGGTAGGCAAGCTTGGCCGAACGCGAGATCAGTTCCTGCTTCGCCGTGTCGAATTCGAGCGGGCCCTTGGTCACGGGGCAGACCAGGATCTCCAGCAGCTTCGGATCGACGGTGCCGTCGAGGCGTTCGGGCGAGGCGCTCATCACATAACTCCAGCTAATTCGCGCTGCTTAGCACAGTCTTGCGCAGGCTGTCATGACGTCGCCATCCGCACCAGCTCGTCCAGGACGGCCTGTTGCCGCGCCTTCGGCAAGGACTGATCCGACAGCGCGTAGCCGAGAAACGACCAATAGAGAATTTGCGCCCGGGCGCGGGCGGCCTCAAGCGACAAGCCGGATTGAATCAGCAGGTTCTCGACATAGCCGAGGCGGCGCTGGTCGATCGCCTGCACGGCGCTGCGCGCCGCGGGATCGACGCTGGCCCAGTTCCGGATGGCTTTCTCGAGCCTCATCCGCTGCCCGAACACCCGGCGCAGCAACAACTCCAGCGGATTTTCGTCCTGCTCGGCGGCTTCGAGATTGGCGATGATCTGTTCGGCGGCAATCTCGCGCCAATGGGCGAGGATCGCGGCATGGAATGCGCCGATATCGGCGAAATGCCAGTAGAAGCTGCCGCGCGAGACCCCCATCGCCTTCGCCAGCGGCTCGGCTTTCAGCGCGG
>JAQSDT010000142.1 GCA_029946075.1 bacterium
ATGCCGGTGGTGCGCGCGATCTATCGCGGCCTCAAGCAGGTGTTCGAGACGCTGTTTTCGGGCAAGGGATCGAGCTTTCGCCGCGTCGGCCTCGTCGAGTTTCCCTCGCCGGGGATGTGGTCGATCGTGCTGATCTCGCAGGCGCCGAGCGTGGAAGTCGCCAACAAGCTTCCCGGTGACGAGGAACACATTTCGGTTTTCCTGCCGTGTGCGCCGAACCCGACTACCGGCTTCTTCTTCTACGTGCCGAAGAGCAAGATCATCGACGTCGACATGAGCACCGAGGACGCCGCGACGCTGATCATGTCGGCCGGCGTGGTGCAGCCGGGGTCCGATCCGCAAAAGAAAATCGCGGCCCTCGCGGCGACGGCGCAAGCCGCACGTGCAGCGAATACGGCTGTACTGCAGCCGGTGCCGGTCAAGGTGAAGGTGGAGTAGGGGTAGCCGTGGCAAATCGCGCAGGGAGCGCTATATTTGAGCCATGAGTCCAAAGACGAAAGCGTTGCTGGAACAGGTTCAGTCCTGGCCCGAAGAGGACCAGGAGGAAGTGGCTGCCGTCGCTCGCGAAATCGAGTCACGGCGTAGTGGTGTGTACCGACTGTCCGACGATGAGCGGACGGCCGTCCGTGCCGGGATGGAAGAGTCGCGGCAGGGCCTTTTTGCCACGGATGAAGAGATAGAAGCGCTCTATCGCCTGCATCAGGGTGCATGAAGGTCCGCTTCACCCGTGCGGCACAGCGCGATCTTGATCAAATATACTCCTACGTCAGCCAAGAAAGTCCCGAAATCGCTTCCCGCCTGATCGTTCGGCTTATCGAACGAGCGCGACTTCTTGCTTTCAATCCGCAGGAAGGCGGATCGACCGATGAGCCGAATGCGCGGGTGATTGTCGCGCCGCGGCTCCGATACTTCATTTTCTATACGATCGTCGGCGACGAAATACATACCTTCGCCATACCTCGCGCCGCCGTCCGCATGGCTGGAATCGATAGGCGTGACGCATGGCGTCACGTCTTGAGGGGATGCGGCATGCGGGGCCTCGTGGTTCGAGACGCCGCTGCGCGGCTCCTCACCATGAGGAATTGCTATCCCGCCCCGATCAGCGGCACCGCCTCATCCCGCTCATAAAGATACAGCAGGCAGCGCAGCGCCTCGCCGCGTTCGCCTTTCAGCTTCGGATCTTCCTTCATGATCCGCAGCGCCTCGTCGCGGGCCTGGGTGATGAGCTGGCCGTGCACGTCGGGACGGGCGATCCGGTAGCCGGGCAGGCCGCTCTGGCGGATGCCGAGCACGTCGCCTTCGCCGCGCAATTTGAGGTCTTCCTCGGCGATGCGGAAGCCATCGGTGGTTTCGCGGATCACCTTGAGCCGCGCCGCCGACATCTCGCCGAGCGGCTCCTTGTAGAGCAGGAGGCAGGTCGAGGCTTCGGAGCCGCGGCCGATGCGGCCGCGGAGCTGGTGCAATTGCGCGAGCCCGAAGCGTTCGGCGTTTTCGATCACCATGATGGTCGCTGCCGGCACGTCGACCCCGACCTCGACCACCGTCGTCGCGACCAGCAGCCCGATCTCGTGGGCGGCGAACTGCGCCATCACGCGATCTTTTTCGGTGCCCTTCATCTGTCCGTGCACGAGGCCGACGCGATCGCCGAAACGCTGTTGCAGTCTTTCGAAACGCTCGGTGGCGTTGGTGAGATGCTCGGTGCCCTCGGCTTCCGATTCCTCCACCAGCGGACAGATCCAGTAGACCAGCTTGCCGGCCTTGAGTGCGCGGCCGACGGCCTCGGTGACCTCCTCAAGGCGGCTGCCGGGCACGGTGCGGGTGTCGATCGGCTGGCGGCCAGCCGGCTTTTCGCGGAGTTCCGAAACGTCCATATCGCCGAAATAGGTCAGCACCAGCGTGCGCGGGATCGGCGTCGCGCTCAACACCAGCACGTCGACGGCCTCGCCCTTGTTGGTGAGCGCAAGCCGTTCGCGCACGCCGAAGCGATGCTGCTCGTCGACCACGGCCAGCGCCAGCGATTTGAAGATCACGTCGTCCTGGATCAGCGCGTGGGTGCCGACCAGGAAATCGATCTCGCCGGCTTCGAGTTTTGCGAGGATGTCGCGCCGCTCCTTGCCCTTTTCGCGGCCGGTGAGGATGGCGACGCGCATGCCCGCGCGCTCGGCCAGCGGCGCAATGGTCTTGATGTGCTGGCGGGCGAGGATTTCGGTCGGCGCCATCAGCGCGGCCTGTTTGCCGACCTCCGTCACGGCGGCGGCAGCGAGCAGCGCGACCACCGTCTTGCCGGAGCCGACGTCGCCCTGCAGCAGCCGCAGCATCCGGACCGGCTGGCGCAGATCCTCGGCAATGGCCGCGGCGGCCTCGCGCTGCGATGCCGTCAGCGCGTAGGGCAGTGCGTCGATGATCCTGTGGCGCAAATGGCCATCGCCGGCGTTGCGGTCGCCGGCCGGGCGGCGCAGTTGCGCGCGCACCAGCGCCAGCGCCAACTGGCCGGCGAGCAGTTCGTCGAAGGCCAGCCGCGACCAGAACGGGCCATCGGGCAGGATGTCGGTGAGTTCCACCGGCACGTGGACGCGATTGAACGCCTCTCGCAGCGGAGGAAACTTGCAGCGGCGGAGCACGTCCGGGCTGATCCATTCCGGCAGATCGGGCAGCTTCGGCAGTGCCTGCGCGATCGCCCGCCGCAGCGAACCGATCGCAAGGCCCTCGGTCAACGGATAGACCGGATCGATGCCGCTGAGTTTTGAGAATCCAGCCTCGTCGATGACCCGGTCGGGATGCACGATCTGCGGAATACCGTCGTACATCTGCAGCGTACCGGAGACGTAGCGCTTCTCGCCGACCGGCAGCAGCTTTTCGACGTAACCGGGCTTGGCACGAAAGAACGTCAGCACGACATCGCCGGTGTCGTCGCTGGCGTAGACGAGATACGGCGCGCGGGCATTGCGGGGTGGCGGCGGCCGGTGACGGTCGACGGTGACTTCCAGTGTCACCATGGTTCCCTGAACGGCGTCCCTGATCTTCGGCTGCGTGCGGCGGTCGATGACGCTGGCCGGCAGATGCAGCAGGAGATCGACCAGCCGCGGCGTCTCATCGCGGCCGAGTAGATAGCGCAGCAGCTTGTCCTGCTTCGGTCCGACGCCGGGAAGGCTCGTGACCGACGCAAACAGCGGATTGAGCAGGGTGGGGCGCATGACGTGACTTAAATCCGTTTCCACCCGTCATGCCCGGCCTTGTGCCGGGCATCCACGTCTTTTTTCGCAGCAAGTGGGCCAGACGTGGATGGCCGGGACAAGCCCGGCCATGACGGATGTTCAAGCTGGTAATGCGAACAACAAGGGCTGACATCGGCCATCCCCGCCGCTATATCAACCCCGCCCGGCACGTCCGGGCTTTTGGCGTTCGGATTGGAATGGGACAATGACGGGTACGACACGATCGAGCAGCGGCCTGGATGATCGCCGCAAGCGGATATTGTTCCGCTGCTGGCACCGGGGCACCCGTGAAATGGACCTGATCCTCGGGCGCTTCGCCGATGCCGAGATCGCGAATCTCGGCGACGGCGATCTGGGCGACCTTGAACGCCTGATCGATGTGCCGGATCCCGATCTCTACGCCGCGCTGATCGGGGATGCGCCGCTCGATCCGCAATATGCCAGCGCGCTGTTCGACCGCATCAAGGCGTTCCGCGCCGTGGACCACGACGCATGAAGACGCCGATGAAATCGCCGGCCGCACTGCTCGCGCCCGGCCGCGCGCTGACCTTTGCCAACGTCGCCGAGGGCGCCGAAGGGCTCGTGGTCTCGGATCTGGCACGTGCGGTTGCGGCAAGGCCGAAGCCGCCGGCCGTAAGCCTTGCGGTCGTTTGCCGCGACGGTCCGCGCATGCAGCAGCTGGCCCGTGCGCTGGAGTTCTTCGCGCCCGATTTGCCCGTGATGCAGTTTCCGGCCTGGGACTGCCAACCCTACGACCGCGTATCGCCGCATGGCGGGGTGCTGGCGCAGCGCCTGACCACGCTGGCGCGGCTGTCGCGCCTTGCGGGCAGCGACAAGCCGCTGATCGTGCTGACCACCGTCAACGCCATCGTGCAGCGCGTGCCGGCGCGCGAGATCGTCGCAGCGCAGGCGCTCTCGGTCGCTCCCGGCCATGTCGTGCCGATGAACTCGATCGTCGCCTGGCTTGAGCACAATGGCTACAACCGCTCCTCGACCGTGCGCGAGCCCGGCGAATATGCCGTGCGCGGCGGTATCCTCGATCTGTTTCCAGCCGGCCTCGACCAGCCGGTGCGGTTCGACTTTTTCGGCGACAGCCTCGAATCGATCCGGACCTTCGACGCCGAGACCCAGCGCACGCTGCTCGACATGCGCGCGCTCGACCTCGTGCCGGTGTCGGAATTCCAGCTCATCACCGAAACCATCCGACGCTTCCGTATGGGCTATGTCGCCACCTTCGGCGCGCCCTCGCGGGACGATCCGCTGTATGAGGCTGTCAGCGAAGGCCGCCGTCATCCCGGCATGGAGCATTGGCTGCCACTGTTCCAGGAGCGGATGGACACGCTGTTCGACTATCTCGACGGCGCGCCGGTCGCGATCGAACCGCAGGGCGAGGACGCCGCGCGCGAACGCTTCAAGCAGATCACGGATTACTACGACGCCCGCCGCGAGGCGCTGGAGCATCCCGGCGGCGGTGCCATCTACAAGCCGCTGCCGCCGGACCGGCTGTACCTGACGGAAGCCGAGTGGACCGAGCGGCTGGGGGAAGCCGCGGTGGCGCGGCTGACGCCGTTCGCGGTGCCGGAAGACGACAGCATCGTCTTCGATGCCGGCGCGCGGCAGGGGCGCAATTTCACGCCGGAGCGCGCCGACAGCACCGTCAACGTGTTCGAAGCCGTGGTGGCGCATGTGCTGGCGCTGCAAGCCGAGCGCAAGAAGGTGGTGATCGCGCTGTGGAGCGAAGGCTCGCGCGACCGCATGGGCAGCATGCTCAGGGATCACAAGCTGCTCAATCTCACCAGCGTCAACGCCTGGCGCACGGTGCAGGCAACCCCGCGCAACGAGGCCATGCTCGCCGTTGTCGGCATGGAGAGCGGTTTCGAGACCGACGAATTCGCCGTCATCAGTGAGCAGGACATTCTCGGCGACCGCCTGGTGCGGCAGCGCAAATCGAGCCGCAAGCTCGACAATTTCATCTCGGAGGTCACCAGCCTCGCCACCGGCGATCTCGTGGTTCACGTCGAGCACGGCATCGGGCGGTTCGTCGGCCTGCAGACCATCGAGGTCGGCGGCGCGCCGCACGACTGTCTCGAACTGCATTATGCGGCCGAGACGAAGCTGTTTCTGCCGGTCGAGAATATCGAGCTGCTGTCGCGCTACGGCTCCGACCACGCCAATGTCGAACTGGACCGGCTCGGCGGCGGCGGCTGGCAGGCGCGCAAGGCCAAACTCAAGAAACGCATCCGCGAGATCGCCGGCGAACTGATCAAGATCGCGGCCGAACGGCATCTGCATGAAGCGCCGAAAATGCCGGTGCAGCCGCACGTCTATGACGAGTTCTGCGCACGCTTCCCCTATGAGGAAACCGAGGACCAGTTGGGGGCCATTACCTCCACGCTGAAGGACCTCGAAAGCGGCCGGCCGATGGACCGCCTGATCTGCGGCGACGTCGGCTTCGGCAAGACCGAGGTGGCGCTGCGCGCAGCCTTCGCGGTCGCGCTCGAAGGCAAGCAGGTCGCGGTCGTGGTGCCGACCACGCTGCTGGCGCGGCAGCACAGCAAGAATTTCACCGAACGCTTTCGCGGCTTCCCCGTCAATGTCGCGCAGGCCTCCCGCCTGATCCCGGCCAAGGAACTGACGCAAGTCAAGAAGGGGCTTACCGACGGCAATGTCGATATCGTCGTCGGCACCCACGCGCTGCTCGGCAAGGCGATCAAGTTCCGCGACCTCGGCCTCCTGATCGTGGACGAGGAGCAGCATTTCGGCGTCAGCCACAAGGAGCGGCTCAAGCAGCTGCGGGCGCAGGTACACGTGCTGACGCTGAGCGCGACGCCGATCCCGCGAACGCTGCAACTGGCGCTGACCGGCGTGCGGGACCTGTCGATCATTGCCTCGCCCCCGGTCGACCGGCTCGCGGTGCGGACCTTCGTGGCGCCGCACGATCCCCTGATGATCCGCGAGGCGCTGCTGCGCGAGCGTTATCGCGGCGGCCAGGCGTTCTATGTGGTGCCGCGGATCGAGGACCTCGCAGGCGTCAAGGATTTCCTCGACAAGAACGTGCCCGAGATGAGGGTCGCGGTCGCGCATGGCCAGATGCCGCCGACGGTTATCGAAGACATCATGTCGGCGTTCTACGAC
>JAQSDT010000143.1 GCA_029946075.1 bacterium
ACGCCGGACGCGATCCGGCGCAAGAATTTCATTCCGCCGAAGGCGATGCCGTATACGACCGCGACCGGCAAGATCTACGATTCCGGCGACTTCACCGCGCATATGAAACGCGCGATGGACGTCGCCAACTGGAAGGAATTTCCCAAGCGCGCCAAGATCGCCAAGAAGGCAGGCCTCGTGCGCGGCATCGGCATGGCGAGCTACGTCGAGGTCTGCGGCACGATGGGCGAGGAGACCGCCAATGTCGCGCTCGATCCCAATGGCGATATCACTATCCTGATCGGCACCCAGTCGAGCGGGCAGGGGCATCAGACGGCGTATGCGCAGTTGATCGCCGAACAGTTCGGCGTGGCACCGGAGCGCGTCCACGTGCTGCAGGGCGACACCGACAAGATCCCGACCGGCCTCGGCACCGGCGGTTCGGCGTCGATCCCGACCGGCGGCGTCAGCGTCGAGCGCGCGACCCGCGATCTCGGCGGCAAGCTGAAGGAGATCGCGGCCGAAGCGCTGGAGACCAGTGCAGGAGACCTCGAGATCAGCAACGGCATGATCAGGATCGCCGGTACCGACCGCTCGATCTCCTTTGCCGATCTCGCCAAGCGCCCGGGCACGGATCCGTCGAAGCTCAACGCAAGCGCGACGTTTGCGCAGGCCGACGGGACCTATCCGAACGGCACGCATGTCTGCGAAGTCGAGATCGATCCGGCCACCGGCATCATCAAGATCGTCAACTACGTCATCGTCGACGATTTCGGTGTGACATTGAATCCCCTGCTGCTCGCCGGCCAGGTGCATGGCGGTGCGATGCAGGGCATCGGCCAGGCCTTGATGGAGCAGGCGGTCTACGGCGCGACCGACGGCCAACTCGTCACCGGCACGTTCATGGACTACGCGATGCCGCGTGCTGCGGACGGCCCGGCGTTTCACTTCGAAACCCACAACGTGCCGTGTACGACCAATCCGCTCGGCGTCAAGGGCGCCGGCGAGGCGGGGGCGATCGGCTCCTGCCCGGCGGTGGTCAATGCGATCGTCGAGGGGCTGTGGCGTGAGTACCAGATCGACCACATCGACATGCCGGCAACAGCCGAACGGGTCTGGATCGCGATCCGCGAAGCCCAGAAGCGGCATAACCTCTGATTTTTCGTCGCAGCGGGAATGAAGCCCGGCGGCCGGGGTTTGCAGAAACAGGCGGGATCGCGGCAGGCGCGGTTCTCGCGCGTGTGAGAACTGGAAAAGGGGCTTTCGAATGAAGCGAATTTTGATCGTCGCAGGAGCTTTGTTGCTGAGCGTTGGCGCAGTCGTTGCCCAGCAGGACGTGGTCAACAAGGCCCAAACAGCGATGAAGTCGAATGGACGGGCGGTGGGCGCCTTGCTGAGCCCGATGATCAAGGGCGACAAGCCCTATGATCAGGCGGTGGTCGACGAAGCGCTCAAGGCTTTGGACGATACGGCCAAAGCGCTTCCCGCCCTGTTCCCCGAAAGCACCAAGGGTCTGAAGCCTGCGGGCGACTTCAGCGCTTCGCCAAAAATCTGGGAAGACAAGGCTGGTTTCTCGGCGAGTGTCGACAACTTTGCCAAGGCCGTCACTCAAGCCAAAGCCAAGGTCAAGGATCTCGACTCGCTGAAGGCAACGATGCCGTCCATCGGCAAGGAATGCAGCAGCTGCCACGAGGCGTTTCGTCTCAAGAACGGCTGAGACGGCGTCGCCGGTTTGAAACGGAAGAGGGCGGATGCTTGATGCATCCGCCCCTTTCTTTTGGGGGGGGGCTATTTCAGCACCTGTCCACGGATCTCGCCGCCCGGGTATGTCGCAGTATGAATATTGATGTAATACTTCCCGGCGAGAAGATCAGCAGCCTGCGCGTCCGTCAGCGTCGCAGCGCCCACGATCGGGATCGATGTGGCGTTGAGGATCACGATGGCGACGCTGCCGTTCTTGCCGGGCTCGGCGGGGCCGTGAAAATGCGCGGCGGTGGGTTGTTCCGACAGGCCGCTATGGATCATTCTCCAGCTCAGCTTTTTGGTGGCCGGGTCGAAGTCAATCTCCGCGGTGCCGGTGGCCTTGCTGGCGTTCGGCGGTACCTCGGACTTGCCGTTCAGCACAACCTTCATCGTTTCGGCAAAAGCGGGACCGGAGATAGCAATCGCTGCGCCAAATGCCAGGGTGGCGAGAATGGTCCTGTCCGACATGTGTTGTCCTCTCCCTGGCGTCAAAGGCGATAGGCTCTCAAAGCAGAAATTCTTCGTCCCTCGTACGCAAAACGGCGTGAGCGGCCGGATAATTCGTGGAAGTATATGGCACAAATTGCGGTCATACTGGGTTTCGATTTGAAGCCGAAAACGATGGACTTTTGAATGCTGCGACGAATTTTCCTCGGTTTGATCCTCGCCGGCATTGCCGGCATCGGCGTCTACTGGTGGGTGACAATTCCGGCCGTCGTTGCCGCAAGTTCGCTTCCTGCCTACAAGCCCGATCCTGCCAATGGCCTTGCCGTGTTCAATGCCGGCGGCTGCGCTTCGTGCCACGCCATTCCCAATCAGCCCGACCGGCTGAAACTGGGCGGCGGCCTGCCGATCCCGTCGCCGTTCGGAACATTCCACGTGCCCAACATCTCGCCCGACCCGAAGGACGGTATTGGCAGATGGAGCGAAGCGGATTTCGTCACCGCCGTGCTCAAGGGAACGTCGCCGGACCGCACGCACTACTTCCCGGCGTTTCCCTATGCTTCCTATGAGCACGCCAGGATCGAGGACGTCAGGGATCTCTTTGCCTATCTGAAGACATTGGCGCCGGTGGCGGGCAAGACGCAGGATCACGACGTGCCGTTCCCGTTCAACATCCGCCGCAACGTCGGCGGCTGGAAATTTCTGTTCACAGACAGCGAGCCGTTCGTCGCCGATGCCAACCATACGCCGTCGTGGAATCGCGGCGCCTATCTCGTCAACGGTCTGGGTCATTGCGCGGAGTGCCACAGCCCGCGCAATTTCCTCGGCGGCATCGTCGAGGGGCAGCGCTTTGCCGGCGGACCCAATCCCGAAGGCGAGGGCTGGGTCCCCAACATCACGCAGAAGCGGATGTCGGAGTGGAGCGCAAAGGATTTCGCCTATTTCCTCGAAACCGGGCAGACGCCCGATGGCGACACCGCGGGCGGATCGATGGCGCGCGTCATCAAGAACACATCGCAATTGTCGCCGGAGGACCGCGCGGCGATGGCGGAATATCTGAAGTCGCTGCCTGCCGTCGAGGGGCCGCCGCGTCCGAAAAAAGCAAAGAGCAGCTGATCGCGATCGCTGTGGGCGGACCTCAGGGGGTCAGTGCCGCCGTCATCGGCATTCGTCGGATTGGCAGCGGCACCGGTCCTGCGATCCGTCGCGGTGGCACCGGCGCGCTTCGGGTTCGCTTCAGGTCGGTCACACGCCTCACGGCGGAAACGTCGGCGAAGGGGCGGTCGAAGGAACCCATTCGATAGAGCACCATGTCGCGATCGAAATAGGCCGCCGCGAAGCGCCGGGCGTTCTTGATTCCCGGATTGTATGCGGCGAAGGCCGGGACGGGTTCGAGCCGGTCGAACACGCTGGCGGTGCCGGTCGCTGCGGCCATTGTGGTTGAGACCGTCGGGGTTGCTCCATTTGTCGCGACGACGTCGGTTGGCGCTATCGCGGTCACCACGCCAGAATTCCCTGCGGGACGATGGCCCAGTATCTCTGCGGCAACGGGCGGGTTGGAAAACAGTCCCAACACCGCGTAGCCGCCGACCAGCACGGCCGAAATAAGCGTCGCGGCCATCGTGCTGGAGGCGAACTTCCGAATGCCTTCGTAGGTCCGCGCGGCCCTAGCGCCCTGCGGTTGCAGCGCGATCGTCAGCAATTGATCGTAGGTGGCGCGCTGTTCGGCATCGCTCAGGATGTCGTAGGCACGCACGAGTTCGCGGAAGCGCGCCGCGGCCTCCGGGTTCTCGCGATCGATGTCGGGATGGGCGGCCTTTGCGGCCTTGCGGAATGCCTTCCGCAATCCCTCGGCGTCATCGCCCGGAAGTGCTCCGAGCAAATCGTACAGCGTCCCCATGGTGGTACTCGCAACTAATTCCCCCTCGGAAAAGCCCCAGACGAGGGACCTCCGATTGACGACTCCCTAGGTAATGAAAACTTTCAAGGCGGTAGCATGATCCGTATATGGCAAAAGCATGCCGAACCTGGGCGATGCCAAGCCATACGCTGCCGGAGCGGACGCCTAGTCCTGCAGCCAGCGCACCGATCGATGCGGGATCGCAACGGTTACCGCCGTACCGTCTTCATGCAGCACATCGCCGGCGTGGAACGGGCAATCGACCACGATCTCCGTTCCTGCAGCCTGAACGCCGTAGCGGACGCCGGCGCCGAGAAATTCGCGCCACGACACCGTGCCGCTCACGGTCGCTGTATCGGGCTGCGCCGGCCGGCCCGCCTCGACGATCGCCACGTCCTGCGGTCTGAACACGGCGCGCGCACCCGCGACAACGGTTTGATCCGGTGAGATCGGCAGACGTAGTCCGCCGGGCGCTTCGAATATCCGCGAGGCGCTATCGATACCACCTTCGAGGATGTTGGCGGTGCCGAGAAAATTCGCGACGAACAAATTGGCGGGTTGCTCGTACAGTTCCTTCGGCGTGCCGACCTGCTGGATGACGCCATGGTTCATCACCGCGATGCGATCGCAGACGGTGTTGGCTTCTTCCTGGTCATGGGTAACGAAGATGGTCGTAAGCCCGAGCCGTTGCTGCAGGCTGCGCAATTCGCGGCGAACCTGGATACGCAGCTTGGCGTCGAGGTTGGATAGCGGCTCGTCCAGCAGCAGCAGTTTCGGTTCGACCGCGATGGTGCGGGCCAGCGCCACGCGCTGCTGCTGTCCGCCGGAGAGCTGCGCGGGACGGCGCTGGTCGAGCCCGCTCAGTCCGACCATTTCCAGCGCCGCCGCCACCCGCGGACCGATTTCAGCGCGCGGGACGCGTTTCTCTTCGAGTCCGAATGCAACGTTGCGCGCCACCGTCATGTGCGGCCACAGCGCGTAGGACTGGAACACCATGCCGATATCGCGTTTCCACGGCGGCAGATCCGAGATATCGCGGTCCGCCACCAGCACGCGTCCGCGATCGGCGCGGTCGAAACCGGCGATCAGCCGCAGCAGCGTGGTCTTGCCGCAGCCGGACGGGCCGAGGAACGCAAAGAACTCGCCGGGACGGATATCGAGGTCGACGGACTTCAGCACATGATTGTCGCCGTAGGACAGATCGACCTGCTCGACCCGCACGCCGACCGGCACCAGGGATGGAAGGGAATTGGCTGGCTGCGTCATCGACCGGGGCTCACATCAATGTCTGGTCTGGGCGCCGGCGCGGCTGCGCTCGACGACGTAATGCGACAGGATCGTGCAGGCCGCCACCAGCACGACGGCAACGATGCCGAGCGCCGCGCCCGGCCCGCGTCCCGCTGCGGACTGCATCAGCACGTAGAGACCGTACGCCAGCGGCGCATCGGAGTTGGACTGCACCAGCATCAAGGTTGCGGATAATTCGACGGCGGCGGTCGCAAAACTGGTGACGAAGCCGGCGAGGATACCGCCCATCATCAGCGGCACCACGATGCGTCGTACCGTGCGCAGCTTGGTCGCGCCGAGATTCTCGGCCGCTTCCTCCAGCGAAACCGAAATCTGCTGCAGCGCAGCGTGGCAGGCGCGCAATGCATAGGGCAGTCGCCGGATCGCCAGCGCCAGAACGATCACGATCCAGAGCGAGGCCAGCGGTTTGCCGTCCCACAATTGCACGCCATAGAAGGCTCTGAGATAGCCGATGCCGAGCACGATGCCGGGGATGGCAAGCGCCGCGGAAGCGGCCCAGTCGAGGGTGTTGCGGCCGATCAGTCTGGTGCGAAGCACCAGATAGGCGATTGCGGTGCCCAGCACGACGTCGATCAGACCGGCGAGCGAGGCGTAGATCAGCGTGTTTTTGATATAGAGCGAGCTCTCGCCGAAAATCCGCATGTAATGCGCTGTCGTGTAGGCATCCGGTAACGGCGAGAACGACCAGACCGTGGCGAACGACAGCAGCAGCAGGCCGAGATGCGGCGCGAGCACCAGCAGCAGGATCAGCGTCACGACGAGGTAGGCGGCGATGCTCTCCAGCGGTCGCAAGCTGCGCCGCGCGAGCCCGCCGCCGCCGCGCTGCACGGTCGAGTAATCGATGCCGCGCGTCGCCAGTGCGGACAGCGCCATCGCGGCGACCGAAGCCACGATCAGAACGACCGAGATCACATAGCCCATGGGGTCGGCGATGCCGATCGAGGTGACGCGCAGGTAGGCCTGCGGCGCCAGC
>JAQSDT010000144.1 GCA_029946075.1 bacterium
CGATCGCGGCCAGGGTGGTAGCGAGGAACGCCACTTCGCCACTGAGCAAGCCAAAGCCGGAATCGATGTAGCGCGAGAAGACCTCCAGAAAACGGTCGATGACGCCGGTGCCGCCCATCATTTGACCCCGTTCTGCTGATGTTCGGCCTGACTGGGCGAGACCCGGTCCTGATTCTTACCCGAGCCGTTGGCAGCAGTCGGAACCGGTTCCGCGGGTGACGGCGTGGTTCTGGTTGACCCGAAGAATTGCCGACGACTTTCTGTCCAAACCCGACGGCAGTTTTCGAGCGACGTATTATCGTCCAAGGTGACGGTCCGACAGCGCGCAAGCTCGGATACAAGCGCGTCCACCTGCTCAAGCCCTAGAGGAGCGATGGCACCAGGGTCGTCACCGCGACGGCTATTGATCACAGCCCACGCTGCGATCAGGATGACGAAGCCGAGCGCGGCGATCCGCGCAAACCGGCGAGGGGTGAGATACCGGTCCATCAGTGGAACATCCGAACGGTGGTGGGTTGGTAGCCAGCGCCCGGTGTCAGGAACCGGCGGAGTTGCTCCCTGCCCTGATCTTGCGCTGACGTGCGCTGTGCAGCATCCAGACTCTGCGCCCGGCCTTGCGCCGCGACTGTCGCGGTGAGATCCGCGAGCTGCTGCGCTTGCAACGCGATCAACTGATTACCGGCCTGGGTAGCTTGCAGTGCCCCGGCTGCCGACTGACTGGACGTCACCAGCGCGGACATCTGGGTGCGGTTAGTATCGAGATTGCCAACGACGCCGGCCTGCACTCTCAAGGCATCCTGAAATCCCGCGACCGAAATCTGCCAACGGGCTTGCGCATTTGATATCAGCGTCTGGTTGGATGTCCCCGCCGAGGCCGGTGCGTAAGTTGTCGAGAAGGCTCGGTCGATCTGCTGCACATCATAGGCGATGCGCTGTGCTTGGGTCAGAAGCTGCTGGGTGCGCTGAATCGACTGCTGAAGCTGTTGCAATGACGAATACGGCAGGTTCGCGAGATTCCTCGCCTGATTGATCAGCATCTGGGCTTGATTTTGCAGCGACGTGATCTGGTTATTGATCTGCTGCAGCGCGCGGGCAGCCGTGAGCACGTTCTGTGCATAATTGTTCGGATCGAACACGACGACCTGAGCTTGAGATCGCACCACCGGGAGGCCGACCAGGAGCGCGACGACACTCGCCGCCGCGAGTTGACGGATAACGATCATGTCAGCGTTCCCCCATTAGAGACATTGGGAATGAGGTCGGCCGCCCACCCGACACCGCGGTGGGTAAGCCAGGCGGCGACAAAACCGTCGCGGCCGTGTTCACTCAGTATCTTCTCAATCGTGGCCTGGTCAGATTTGGCTGAGACGGCCGTAAAGGCGAGCGCGACGTCACCGAGGCCGAGTTCAAACAGCCGGTTGCCGCGCCGGGACTGGCAGTAATAGTCGCGCTTCGGTGTGGCGCGGGCGAGGATCTCGATCTGCCGATCGTTGAGACCAAAGCGGCGATAGATCGCCGTGATCTGCGGCTCGATGGCCCGCTCATTCGGCAGGAACAACCGCGTCGGACAGCTCTCGATGATGGCGGGTGCGATGGCTGAACCATCAATGTCTGACAGCGACTGGGTGGCGAAGATCACCGACGCGTTCTTCTTGCGCAGCGTTTTCAGCCACTCCCGGAGCTGTCCGGCAAAACCTTCGTCGTCGAGCGCGAGCCAGCCTTCGTCGACGATCAGCAATGTCGGACGGCCGTCGAGACGCCGCTCGATGCGATGGAAGAGATAGGCTAGCACCGCGGGTGCAGCCCCGGTGCCGATCAGACCCTCGGTCTCGAAGGCCTGAACTTCGGCCTCTCCCAGCCGCTCGGCCTCGGCATCGAGCAGCCGGCCATAGGGACCACCCAAGCAATAAGGTTGCAGCGCGCGCTTGAGCGTTTGCGACTGCAATAGCACCGACAGGCCGGTTAGCGTACGTTCGGCTAAAGGAGCTGACGCAAGCGAAGTCAGAGCCGACCACAGGTGATCCTTGGCTTCCGGCGTGATGACGATCGTTTCACGCGCCAGGATGTTTGCTATCCACTCGGCCGCCCAGCCGCGTTCCGCGGCATCGTCGATCATGGCCAAAGGCTGGAGCGCGACCGGCTCGGTAGCATCGTCCGACAGCGCACCGCCGAGGTCATGCCAGTCGCCGCCCATGGCAAGCGCGGTCGCACGGATCGAACCGCCGAAGTCGAAGGCAAATACCTGATTACCGGGATAGCGGCGGAACTGCAGCGCCATCAGCGCTAAAAGCACCGATTTGCCGGCGCCGGTCGGTCCCACCACCAGCGTATGGCCGACATCGCCGACATGCAGCGAAAATCGAAACGGGGTCGCCCCCTCGGTTCGCGCGAAGAATAACGCCGGCGCGCCAAGATGCTCGTCTCGGTCCGGACCTGCCCAGAGCGCCGACAGCGGGATCATATGCGCGAGATTGAGCGTCGAGATAGGCGGCTGCCGGACGTTGGCGTAGGCATGGCCGGGCAGTGACCCCAGCCAGGCCTCCACCGCATTGACGCTCTCCGCCATGCAGGTGAAGTCACGTCCCTGAATGACTTTTTCGACCAGGCGGAGTTTTTCGTCGGCGACACGCGGATCGTCATCCCACACCGTTACTGAGGCGGTCACGAACGCTTGGCCGATCGCATCTGATCCGAGTTCCTGCAAAGCAGCGTCTGCGTCCATCGCCTTGTTATGGGCGTCGGTATCGAGCAAGGTGGAGGCTTCGTTGGTCATCACCTCCTTCAGAATCGCAGCAATCGATTTGCGCTTGGCGAACCATTGCCGGCGGATCTTTGTCAGCAACCTGGTCGCATCTGTCTTGTCGAGCATGATCGCGCGTGTCGACCAGCGGTAAGCAAAGGCGAGCCGGTTGAGTTCGTCAAGAATCCCGGGGGTCGTGACGGTAGGAAATCCGACTACCGTCAGTACCCGCAGATGCGAATTTCCTAGCATCGGCTCGAGACCGCCGATCAGATGCTGGTCGGCGAGCACCGCGTCGAGATACATCGGAATTTCTGGCACACGCACGCGCTGCCGTTTGGTCGAGACGGTCGAATGCAGGTAGGTCAGAGTTTCCTCGTCATCAAGCCAGCTAAGTTCGGGCATGAAGCCCTCGACCAAACCAAGTACACGCTCGGTGCGGTCGACGAATCCACGTTGCATTTCGCGAGCATTCGCATCTTCGCTGCGCTCGCGACCCTCGTAGAGATATCGCTGAGCGCGCGCGGGGTCTTCCGGCGGAGGCAAATAGAGAAAGGTGAGAAAATAACAGGATTCATAATGCGAACCCTCCTGCTCAAACTCAGCGCGGCGCTCTACGTCAACCAGGGCGGACGCCACATCCGGGAAATATCCTTCGGGATATTTGCTGGCCGGATGCCGCTGCGCCTCGACAAAGACAGCCCAGCCTGAGCCCAGCCGACGCAACGCGTTGTTTAACCGCCCGGCGACGCCGACGAGTTCCGCCGGAACGGCCGAATCGAGATCTGGCCCTCTAAATTTTGCGGTACGTTGAAACGACCCGTCCTTGTTGAGGACAATGCCCTCGTCGACCAAGGCGGCCCAGGGCAGAAAGTCCACGAGTTGGGTGGTCGATCGCCGATACTCCCAGAGGTTCATCATCGGCTCAAACCCCCAAATAGCCTTGGATACGGAGATGCCGTCGCACGACATCGACGAATAGCGGATCGCGCTTGGTGGCCCACACTGCCGCGGCCTGACCGAGAATCCCGAGCAAGAGCCCGGCGAGCCACAGCCGCAAGCCGAGACCGAGTGCCGCCGCCAGGGTGCCGTTGAGGATCGCAACCGCTCGAGGTGCCCCACCGAGCAGGATTGGCTCGGTCAGCGCGCGATGCACCGGCACGGTGAAGCCAGCAATGGAATCAACTTCATCCATCACACCAGCACCCCACCACCGAACGAGAAGAACGACAGGAAGAAGGAACTGGCCGCGAACGCGATCGACAGGCCGAACACAATCTGGATCAGTCTGCGAAACCCTCCCGAGGTTTCGCCGAATGCCAGCGTCAGACCTGTGACGATGATGATGATCACTGCCAGGATCTTGGCGACGGGACCCTCAACCGATTGCAGGATTTGATTGAGCGGCTGCTCCCAGGGCATATTCGAACCGGCGGCCCATGCAGAACCGGAGGCCAACACCTGAACGCTGGTGGTAGCGGCCAGAACGATGCTCCGGAGGAAGCGGCTAGATGATCGCATCACGGCTGAACTCCCACGGCGTGAAGGACGTAGTCGCCGTCGGACCCAAGCCCCTCGACAAAAGCAAGTTCGGCGAGCCGCCGGTCGGATCCACGACCTGCCAAGACGGCGATGAACTGGATTGTCTCTGCGATCAACGCACGCGGAACCGTGACCACGGCTTCCTGGATCAGCTGCTCCATCCGACGGAGCGCACCAAGTGCCGAGCCGGCGTGAATGGTGCCGATACCGCCGGGATGGCCGGTGCCCCACGCCTTCAAGAGATCGAGCGCTTCGGCGCCTCTGACTTCACCGATCGGGATGCGGTCCGGGCGCAGGCGGAGCGAGGAGCGAACGAGATCGGAGAGCGAAGCAACGCCATCCTTGGTCCGGAGTGCCACGAGGTTCGGTGCCTTGCACTGTAGCTCTCGGGTATCCTCGATCAGGACGACCCGATCGGCGGTCTTTGCGACCTCCGCCAACAGCGCATTGGTAAGCGTGGTCTTGCCAGTCGAGGTGCCGCCGGCGACGAGGATATTGCGGCGATCCGCGACGGCCTTGCGTAGCGTCTCCGCTTGATGTGTGTTCATGATTTCAGCGACGACATAGTCGCTGAGCGTAAACACGGCGACCGCGGGCTTGCGGATCGCAAAGGTCGGCGCGGCGACGACGGGCGGAAGCAATCCCTCAAATCGCTCGCCGGTCTCGGGCAACTCGGCTGAAAATCTTGGCGAACCCGAATGCACCTCCACGCCCACATGGTGCGCAACAAGGCGTACGATGCGTTCGCCGTCGCTGGGCGATAGACGTTCGCCGGTATCAACCAGCCCGCCCGTCAGCCTATCGATCCAAAGACGCCCGTCGGGATTGAGCATGACCTCGACGACTTCGATGTCTTCCAGCCAGAGTGCGATGCTGGGGCCGAGCGCGGTGCGCAGCATGCGTGCGCCGCGCGTAGTCGCCTCTTGATTGAGGTGTTGGATTGCCACTTCAAGTCCCCCGCCCGCCGACCGCGAATTGCAGTCGTGATGTCGGGGATGATTAGAAAAGGCAGGATGTGCGACTGCGCAACAAGATCAGCTCAGGCGTAGTGCTCTGGCGCAAAAAGACCAGTGAACGGCGAGGCCGATCATGAGGAGTCATCCTTATGATCCGGCGTCTTGTCTTTGTGAGTGACGTCTTGAGAAATTTCCTCGGCCAGGGTCTGCCCCTTCGCCAACCGCCTGCCGAGCGCCTCAACAAATCCTTCGTAACGCTCCCGGCCCTTGGCCTGGGCAGCCGGCTGCGCGGTATCAGGCAATGGTGGTGTGACGGTTAGCCAGAAGCGCACGAACAGCGCCAGTGCTTCGTTCGAGACGGTGACGTGGCGTTCAAGCCGCTCCGCCTGCCGCGTCAATCGGTCGAGCCGGCGGCCGAGTGCTGCCTCCATCCGCTCCGAACTATCAGGCGATAGGTACGATGAAAGCGCGGTTTCGACGACGAGCGCCTGTGGCACGCGCTTGCGGTCAGCGTAATCGGCGAGTTGCCCGGCAAGCTCTGGCGGCAGACGAAACGTGTGTTTGGTTCGCATCTATCCATCCCTAGAGGTCGATGCCGTCGCCGGGATCCATCGCCGCCTGACGGGCCAAACCGCGAGCCTGCTGACGAAGTGCGCGTGCGCGCACAGCGTCATCATCGGGGTCTTCCTCCCCGAATACGAATTCCGGGGCGGACTTGGCTTGCTCCGGGGCGATCTCCTCATGCTCTGGAAGCTCCGGCTCGCGGCGAATACCGGCATTTGCCGGATCGCCAATACGCCCCTTGCCCGACGCATCGACGTCCCGACCGGCAGGAGCGACCGCAGGAACAGGCAATTGGCTCCAATCGTCTGACGGCGCTGCCCCGCTTTGCCCGCTTGCCAACTGTGGTGGCGCCAGCACGCGCTCGGTCAGTCTTGGATCTTCGAAGTAGCGAGCCTTCTGGGCTCGGATCGGGGGAACGCCGGATACCAGCACCAGTTCGTCAGCGGGCGACAACTGCATTACCTCCCCTGGGGTGAGCAGCGGTCGCGCCGTCTCCTGCCGCGAGACCATCAGATGACCAAGCCATGGGCTAAG
>JAQSDT010000145.1 GCA_029946075.1 bacterium
CGGCCGACCCTCCCCCTCCAGGGGAGGGTGAGTTCGTGACATAATTGGAGACTGATCGAGAAATGCTCTTCACCGCCGACCACGACGAACCCCGCCGCGCCTTGCAGAAATTCATCGCGGCCGAGATCAATCCGCACGTCGATGAATGGGAAAAGGCCGACATCTTCCCGGCGCACGAGCTGTTCAAGAAGCTCGGCAATCTCGGCTTTCTCGGCCTCAACAAGCCCGTCGAATTCGGCGGGCAGGGGCTCGATTACTCCTACGCGCTGATGATGGCGGAAGAGCTCGGCGCCATCACCTGCGGCGGCGTGCCGATGGCGATCGGGGTGCAGACCGACATGGCGACGCCGGCGCTGGCACGATTTGGGTCGGACGAGGTGCGCCGCGAGTTTCTCAGCCCCGCCATTGCCGGCGATGCCGTTGCCTGCATCGGCGTTTCCGAGCCGGGCGCAGGCTCCGACGCCGCCTCGATCAGGACGCAGGCGCGTTCCGACGGCGACGATTACGTCATCAATGGCGGCAAGATGTGGATCACCAACGGCACCCAGGCCGACTGGATCTGCCTGCTGGCCAATACCAGCGACGATCAGGCCCACCGCAACAAGTCGCTGATCTGTGTGCCGATGAAAAGCAAGGGCGTTCAGATCGCGCGAAAACTCGACAAGCTGGGGATGCGTTCGTCCGATACCGCGCAGATCTTCTTCGACAATGTCCGTGTGCCCAAGCGCAACCGCATCGGCGACGAGGGCAAGGGCTTTACCTACCAGATGGTGCAATTCCAGGAGGAACGGCTGTGGGGCGCGGCCGCCTGCCTGAAGGCGCATGAGTTCATCATCGACGCGACCATCGACTACACGCGGGGCCGCAAGGCGTTCGGCAAATCGATCCTCGACAACCAGACGGTTCACTTCAAGCTGGCGGAGATGCAGACCGAGGTCGAACTGCTGCGCGCGCTGATCTACCGCGCCGCCGAGGCGCTGGTCGCGGGCGAGGACGTGACGCGGCTGGCGACCATGGCCAAGCTGAAGGCGGGGCGTCTCGGCCGCGAACTCACCGATGCCTGCTTGCAATTCTGGGGCGGCATGGGATTCATGAACGAGACGCCGGTCAGCCGGGCCTATCGCGACAGCCGCCTGACCTCGATCGGTGGCGGCGCCGACGAGGTGATGCTGACGGTGCTTTGCAAGATGATGGGCACGCTGCCCAAAGCATGAACGGGAAACGCGATGCTCTATCAGGAGAGCCAGAAGGTCGTCGAACTGAAGCATCGTCTTCAGTCGTTCATGACCCGCTACGTCTATCCGAATGAGGTGCGGTACTACCGCGAGGCGGAAGAGCTCGGCCCGTGGAAGGTGTTTCCGGTCGTCGAGGAATTGAAGCCGAAGGCGAGAGAAGAAGGCCTCTGGAATCTGTTCCTGCCGGAGAGCGAGCACGGCGCCGGCCTCACCAACCTCGAATACGCGCCGCTCTGCGAGATCATGGGGCGGTCGCACCTGGCGCCCGAGCTGTTCAACTGCTCGGCGCCCGACACCGGCAACATGGAGGTGCTGGCGCGCTACGGCACGCGGGAGCACCAGGAGAAATGGCTGAAGCCGCTGCTGGACGGCGAGATCCGCTCCTGCTTTGCGATGACGGAACCTGCGGTGGCCTCCAGCGACGCCACCAATATCGAGAGCTCGATCGTTCGCGACGGCGATCACTACGTCATCAACGGCCGCAAATGGTACACCACCAATGCGACCGATCCGCGCTGCACGATCTGCATCTTCATGGGCAAGACCGATCCGGACAATCCGGATCGCCATCGCCAGCAGTCGATGATCCTGGTGCCGATGGATACGCCGGGCATCAAGGTGCTGCGTCCGCTGCCGGTGTTCGGCTTCTACGGCGTGCCGGATCGTGCTTCCGAGGTGCTGTTCGAGAACGTCCGCGTTCCCGCCTCCAACATGCTGCTCGGCGAGGGCCGCGGCTTCGAGATCGCGCAGGGCCGGCTCGGCCCCGGCCGCATCCATCACTGCATGCGCCTGATCGGGCTTGCCGAACGGACGCTGGAGAAGATGTGCATCCGGGCCCGCAGCCGCGTAGCGTTCGGCAAGCCGGTGTCGGAACAAACCGTCACGCAGGAGCGCATCGCGGAATCGCGCATCATGATCGAGCAGTCGCGGCTGCTGACGCTGAATGCGGCCTCCATGATGGATACGGTCGGCAACCGCGTCGCCAAAGCCGAAATCGCGATGATCAAGGTGGCGGTGCCGAACATGGCGTGCCAGGTGATCGACTGGGCGATCCAGGCGCATGGCGGCGGCGGCACCGGCAACGATTTCGGTCTGGCCGCGGCCTACGCCACCGCGCGGCTGCTGCGGCTTGCCGACGGACCCGACGAAGTCCATCGTAACCAGATCGCCCGTCTTGAACTGCGAAAGCACAGCAACGCGTAACGCGTTGCGAATGGAATCACACAGAGGAAATGCCCGATGATCACGCTTTATCACTGCGACGGCGCACGCTCGTTTCGTCCGCTCTGGATGCTGGAAGAGATGGGCGTGCCCTATGAGCTGAAGATGCTGCCGTTCCCGCCGCGGGTGTTCGCCAAGGAATATCTGGCGATCAATCCGCTCGGCACCATTCCCTTCATGGTCGACGGCGATGCCAAAATGACGGAGTCGTCAGGCATCTGCTACTACCTCGGCACCAAGCACGGCCCGACGCCGTTGGTGGTCGGCCCGGACGATCCGGCCTATGGCGCCTTCCTGAACTGGATGTATTTCAGCGACGCCACGCTGACCTTCCCGCAGACGCTGGTGCTCCGATACACCCAGCTCGAGCCCGAAGAGCGCCGCAACCCGCAGGTCGCCGGCGATTATGCCAAGTGGTTCCTCGGGCGGCTGCGCGCCGTCGAGGCAGCCACCGCCAATGGTCAATATTTGTGCGCCGGGCGCTTTACGGCGGCCGACATCGTCAACGGCTATGCCCTGCGGCTGGCCGGAAACATCGGTCTGGCCAAGGATTTCGGCCCCAATGTTGCGGCCTACTGGGCCCGGTTGCAGGAACGTGACGGGTACAAGCGGGCGGTTGCGGCGGAACAGAAGGCTGGCGTCGAGCAGAATGTGGCGCCGCGGGTAAGGGCTTAGGCTGTGTCATTCCGGGGCGATGCGCAGCATCGAACCCGGAATCCCGAGATTCCCCGATGCGCAATTGCGCATCTGAGGTCTGGTCCCCCGGACCATCCCGGAATGACGGAATTGGTAGTCAGTCCTCAAATTTCCGCTATGGTTGAACCATCGCAGCGGCCAAAGAGCCGCGCGCGGAGGACGAACCATGGACGATTGCGGCCGCAAATCTGGCCATTTGATGCTGATTACGCCGGAGCGGGTGTTTTACGCCGGCCTGCTCGGCCGGCCGCGGGCGCGCTGCTCGGGCGCGTTCAACATCTACGTCTCCATCGAGGGCAGGCTGTGGCTCACCACCGCCGACGGCCTTCAGAGCCATGGCGATATCGTCTCGGTGCTGCCGAACGTCCGCCACACCATCGCCAGCGACTATCGCTCGGTGCTGAGCATCGTGATCGAGCCGGAGAGCGTGCCTGCCGGCCTGCTCGAAAATTTTCACCGGCGCCTGATGGGACCTGAGGGCGTCGCGTTCGCCAATCGCATCCGTGCGGCCTACCTCGAATTGCGCGAGCATCATGCCGGCGCGGATTTCTCCAGCGCCGAATTCGACACGCTGTGCCTCGGCGAGGCCTTGCCGCGCCGCGTGCTCGATCCGCGCGTGGCGCGTGCGATCGTGCAGATCGGAAAGTTCGCCGGTGAGCCGGTGACGGCGGCAAGCTGCGCGGCGGAAGCCGGGCTGTCGCCGTCGCGCTTCCTGCATCTGTTCAAGGAAGAGACCGGCATCTCGTTCCGCTCGTTCCGCGCCTGGAAGCGCGCGCGGCATCTGCTGCATTTCGCCAACCAGGACATCAATCTCGCGCATCTGGCGCAGGATATCGGCTATCCCGACTCGACGCATTTCAGCCACTCGATCCGCCGCTTCTACGGCCTGAAGCCGCGCGCGATCTTCTCAGGCTCGCGCGATCTGGCGATCTACAGCCGCGGCGCGTGAGGCATTAGCGGGTGGACGCAAGAAGCCCGATGATGCCGGACGCATGATCGCGCCAGATGTTTTTCGGCGAATTCCCGCGTCTCGCAAAGGCTGATCCATGGGCGACAAGGCCGTCATTACCTGCGCGCTGAACGGCGTGCTGACCGATCCGAAACAGCACAATGTTCCGGTGACGCCCGAGCAGATGGCGCGCGAGGCGAAGGCGGCGTTCAATGCCGGCGCCAGCATCATGCACATCCATCTGCGCCAGCAGGAGCCCAACAAGGGCCATCTGCCGTCCTGGGACGTCAGCGTCAGCAAGGAAATCCAGCAGGCGGTGCGCGAAGCCTGCCCCGGCGTCATCATCAACCACACCACGGGAACTTCCGGCCCGAACTACCAGGGCGCGCTCGACTGCGTGCGCGAGACGAAACCGGAGATCGCCGCCTGCAACGCCGGTTCGCTGAATTATCTCAAGGTGAAGTCCGACAACACCTGGGCGTGGCCGCCGATGATGTTCGATAACGCGGTCGAGAAGGTGCAGGACTATCTCGACGTGATGAAGGTCGCCGGTACGATTCCGGAGCTCGAGTGCTTCGACGTCGGCATCGTCCGCTGTGTCGGCATGTACCGGCAGACCGGAATGTACTCAGGGCCGCTGGAGTACAATTTCGTGATGGGCGTCGCCTCGGGCATGCCGGCCGATCCGGAATTGCTGCCGATCCTGCTCAAGCTGAAATTGCCGGATGCGCATTGGCAGGTCACGGCGATCGGCCGCGGCGAAATCTGGCCGCTGCACCAGCGCTGCGCCGATCTCGGCGGGCACCTCCGCACCGGGCTGGAGGATACGTTCTATCTCGGCGACGGCACCAAGGTGACGTCGAACGGGCAGTTGATCGAGGCGATCGCCGCCTGCGCGCGGCGCGCGGGGCGCGAGATCGCCAGTCCGGCGGAAGCGCGGCAGATTTTCGGGACGAGGCATTAGCGCCGTCATTGCGAGGAGCGAAGCGACGAAGCAATCCATAGCTGTCGTGGCACCAAGATGGATTGCTTCGCGGAGCCTGTCATCGGGCGGGCATTCGCCCGACCCGTTGGCTCGCAATGACGAGCAGGAGAGTTCATGGCTGTAATCGAATCCACCATCGCTTCCGGCAGCACGTCCTACAAGGCCAACCGCGACGGCATGCTGGCGCTGATCGCGCGGATGCGCAGCCTCGAGGAGCGCACCCGGGCAGCATCGGCCTCGGCAAAGGACCGCTTCCACAAGCGCGGGCAGCTGCTGCCGCGCGAGCGCGTGGCGCTGGTGCTCGATCCCGGCTCTTCCTTCATCGAACTGTCGACGCTGGCCGGCTACATGCTCGACGTGCCGGATGCCGACAAGAGCGTGCCCGGCGCCGGCGTGATCGCGGGTATCGGCTATGTCTCCGGTATCCGCTGCATGGTCAGCGCCAACGATGCCGGCATCGATGCCGGCGCGCTACAGCCCTACGGCCTCGACAAGACGCTGCGGGTGCAGGAACTGGCGCTGGAAAACAAGCTGCCTTACGTGCAGCTGGTGGAGAGCGCCGGCGCCAATTTGCTGCGCTACCGCGTCGAGGATTTCATCC
This sequence comes from bacterium, assembly GCA_029946075.1. Taxonomy (GTDB): domain Bacteria; phylum Pseudomonadota; class Alphaproteobacteria; order Rhizobiales; family Xanthobacteraceae; genus Bradyrhizobium. Next base: position 5,688 of record JAQSDT010000145.1, read on the forward strand.
GCGGCGGCAATATCTTTCGCAACCTGGCGCGGCTCTCGGCTGCCGGCTTGCCGGTCGTCACGGTGACGCATGGATCGTCCACCGCGGGCGGCGCGTACCAAACCGGCCTCTCCGATTACATCGTGATGGTGCGCGGCCGCACCCGCGCCTTCCTCGCCGGGCCGCCGCTGCTCAAGGCCGCGACCGGCGAGATCGCCACCGAGGAGGAACTCGGCGGCGCCGAAATGCATACCTCGATATCGGGTCTTGGCGATTACCTCGCCGAGGACGACCGCGACGCGCTGCGGATCGCGCGCGACATCATGGCCAATCTGGAATGGGACCGGACGAAGCCGGCGGAGGCTTCCTTCAAGCCGCCGCGCTATGATGCCGAGGAACTGCTCGGCATCATGCCGATGGATCACAAGCGGCCGGTCGACATGCGCCAGGCCATCGCACGCTTCATCGACGATTCCGATTTCACTGAATTCGGCGCCAATTACGGCCCCGCCACGGTTTGCGGCCACGCCCGCATCGAGGGGCAGGCGATCGGCATCATCACCAATAACGGCCCGCTCGATGTGCCCGGCGCCAACAAGGCGACGCATTTCATTCAGGCCTGCTGCCAGTCGCGCACGCCGATCCTCTATCTGAACAACACCACGGG
>JAQSDT010000146.1 GCA_029946075.1 bacterium
ACATCGGGCGCGCCGACGGCGCCGAAATAGATCGCGTCGAACTTCTTCAGGGTGGCAAGGCCATCTGCCGGCATCATCGCGCCGTGCTTGCGGTAATAGTCGGAACCCCAGTCGAACGTCTTGATGTTGAATTTGACGTCGCCGAGCCGCTTCTGCAGGCTTTCGAGCGCGGTGATCCCGGCGGCAATGACTTCCGGCCCGATCCCGTCGGCCGGAATAGCCGCGATTGAATATTCACGCATCGAAATCTCCCTGAGTTTTGTCGTCATTGCGAGCGCAGCGAAGCAATCCATCTCTCCATTGGTGGGACCATGGATTGCTTCGCTGCGCTCGCAATGACGGGGCACCAGAGTGCCTTGCTCGGAACATCCTGTGTTCTCCTGCATTGGGACTCAATGGCCTCGCATTTATACAAAAAATTGATATAATCGGCGCGGGAGGATCGATGGACCTGCACCATCTGCGCTGCTTCGTGGCCGCCGCCGAGGAACTGCATTTCGGCCGCGCGGCGCAGCGGCTCGACATGCTGCCGTCGGCGCTGGGCCGGTTCATCCGCCTGCTGGAGGAAGACCTCGGCACGCGGCTGATGACGCGCACCACGCGGAGCGTCGCGCTGACCGATGACGGCACCGTCCTGCTCAAGGAGGCGAGGGCGCTGCTGGCGCAGGCCGATGCACTCGCGGGCAAATTCCGCACCGGCGGCCGCAAGCGCGCCGCGATCATTCGCGTCGGCGCCATCGACAGCGCCGCCGCCGGTTTGCTGCCGCGCCTGCTGCATGATTTCCGCAAGCGCCGTCCCGATGTGACCGTGCAACTGGTAGAGGACAAGACCGTCCGCCTGCTGCCGCGCCTGCTGTCCGGCCGACTCGATCTCGCCTTCGTGCGTCCGCCCGAGCGCGCCGACAAGCGCCTGGAGTTCCTGTTCCTGCTGCACGAGACGGCGGTGGTCGCCGTGCCGGATCATCACGCGCTGGCGGCGCGCAAGCGCGTCACTGTTGCCGATCTCGAGCAGGAGCCGCTGATCGTCCCCGAGCGCCGCTCGCGCCCGCACAGCCACGACCTCACCATGAAATTGTTCACCGAAGCAGGCTTCGAGGCCCGTGTCGGCCAGATCGCCGACGAGAAACAAACCATCGTCAACATGGTCTCGGCAGGATTGGGCGTCGCCATCGTCCCGCGCTGGACCTCGCGCATGGCGACGCGCGGCGTTCGTTTCATCCGGCTCGCCGCATCAGGCATGAACACGCTGCCGCTGGCCGCGGCGTGTGTCCGCGCCACGCGCGATCCCGTCAGGGACGACGTGCTGGCGATGTTGAAGGCCGATCTGCCGCGTTACGCGAAGGAGGCGTGAGGAACGCCGTAGGATGGGTGGAGCGCAGCTATACCCATCATCTCAAAGCAGGCACTGGTCGATGGGTATCGCTGCGCTCCACCCATCCTACGGCTGCCGCCTACGGGATCAAATCGAAAAGCTTGTCCCGCAGCCGCACGAGGCCGTCGCATTTGGATTGACCACGCGGAACGACGCGCCAATGAGGTCATCGACAAAATCGACTTCGGAGCCGGCCAGGAACGGCACCGAGGCCGGATCGACCAGCACCACCGCGCCTTCGCGGGCGATCACGAGGTCATCCGCCGCCTTGTCATGATCGACGTCGAATTTGTACTGGAAGCCGGAGCAGCCGCCGCCCTCGACGGAGATGCGCAGCATGGCGCCGTCGCCTTCGGTCTTGAGGATTTCGCCGATGCGGCGGGCAGCCCGCTCGCTGACGGTGATGGCAGTGGTCATGGCATTTCTCCAGCCCGTCATACCCAATTCATTTGGTACGGCGGGTCAGACATAGTTAAGTGCGTAATCCCGCGGAATCAAATGGATAAGGACTAAAAAATCGTGTCGGTCGGAATGGCTGCCCCCCGCGCGCTTTATGCCTGCGACCCCGATTCCGGCCGCGGGCGGCTGTTTACGGAGCCGCCGAGCAAGACTCGCAGCCCGTTCCGGCGCGATTGCGACCGGGTGATCCATTCCACGGCGTTCCGGCGGCTGAAGCACAAGACGCAAGTTTTCGTGTTCCACGAGGGCGACCATTACCGCACAAGGCTGACCCATTCGCTTGAGGTGGCCCAGATCGCCCGCGCGCTGGCTCGCCAGCTCGGCCTCGACGAGGACCTGACCGAGACGCTGGCGCTGGCCCATGACCTCGGCCATCCCCCGTTCGGTCATGCCGGCGAGCGGGCGCTCGACAAATGCCTCGCCGGGCATGGTGGCTTCGACCACAACGCCCAGGCGCTGCGGGTCGTGACCTCGCTGGAGCATCGCTACCCCGAATTCGACGGACTGAATCTGACCTGGGAAGCGCTGGAAGGCATCGTCAAGCACAACGGCCCGCTGACCGAGCGGGGCGGCGCGCCGGCCGGACCGTACCGCGACAGTGGCCTGCCGGTCGGCATCGCCGAGTTCAACCAGAAATTCGACCTCGAACTGTGGAGCTACGCCTCGCTGGAAGCGCAGGCCGCGGCCTTTGCCGACGACATCGCTTACGACGCCCACGATATCGACGATGGCCTGCGCGCCGGCCTGTTTGGTGTCGACGACCTCAAGGTGATGCCGCTCACGGCCGATATCATCGCCGAGATCGACCGGCACTATCCCAGGCTGGATGACGCCAGGCGTGGCGCGGAACTGGTGCGCGAGCTGATCTCCTACATGATCGGCGCAGTCATGGCGGAAACCGGACGGCGGCTCGAGGCGGCGAAGCCGCAGTCGGCGCATGACGTCCGCCGTCACGACAAGCCGCTGGTGGCGTTTCCGGCAGATGTCGCCGAACAGGAGACCGCCATCAAGGCGTTCCTCAAACATCGCATGTACCGCCACAAGCGGGTGATGCGGGTGATGGACGAGGCGGAGGGCATCCTGTTCGACCTGTTTGCACGCTACCATGCGTCCCCGGGCGACCTGCCGGCCGAGTGGGTCGAGGGGTCCGAGCAGGAAAGCGAGGGGGAAAGGGCCCGCAGGATCGGCAATTTCATCGCGGGGATGACCGACCGTTTCGCCCTCATGGAGCACCAGCGGCTTTTTGACTTGACCCCGGATTTGCGTTAGGCGGCGCCCATGTCCGACAAGCCGAATTCACAGCATCTTTTCGCCGACGTGCTCGCGCGCGTGCACGCGATTTGCGCCAGCCTTGCCACCGAGGGCCAGTGGCCCGCCGGCATCGATTTCTCCCGCGTCGTGGTCGAGCCGCCGCGCGACGCCAGCCATGGCGACATGGCCACCAATGCTGCGATGGTGCTGGCCAAGGAAGCCAGGGCCAAGCCGCGCGAACTCGCCGACAAGATTGCAGAAAGGCTGCACGCCGAGGATCTCGTCGCTTCCGTCGATGTCGCCGGTCCCGGCTTCATCAACCTGACCCTGAAACCACAGGTTTGGGCTGCGGCGCTGCGCACCGTGCTGCGCGAAGGCGTGCACTACGGCAAGAGTACGATCGGCAACGGCGCCAGGGTCGACGTCGAATACGTCTCGGCGAACCCCACCGGGCCGATGCATGTCGGCCATTGCCGCGGCGCCGTGTTCGGTGACGCGCTGTGCGGCCTGCTGGATTTCGCAGGCTACGACGTCACGCGCGAATATTACATCAACGACGCCGGCGCCCAGGTCGACGTGCTGGCGCGCTCGGCGTTCCTGCGCTACCGCGAGGCGCTCGGCGAGACCATCGGCGAAATTCCGGAAGGGCTCTATCCCGGCGACTACCTCGTGCCGGTCGGGCAGGCGCTCGCCGCAGAATACGGCGACAAGCTGAAGGCGATGGCGGAATCCGTCTGGCTGCCGATCGTGCGCACAAAATCCATCGCGATGATGATGGACATGATCAAGGGCGATCTCGCTGCGCTCAACATCAGGCACGACGTATTCTTCTCGGAGCGCTCGCTGATCGAGACCGGCAACAACAAGGTCACCGAGACCATCGAATTCCTGCGTGGCAAGGGCGACATCTACGAAGGCCGTCTGCCGCCGCCGAAAGGCAAGCCGGTTGAGGATTACGAGGACCGGATCCAGACGCTATTCCGCGCCACCGACTATGGCGACGACGTCGATCGTCCGCTGATCAAGTCCGATGGCTCGTACACTTATTTCGCGTCCGACATCGCCTATCACAAGAACAAGGTCGATCGCGGGTTCCGCGACATGATCGACGTGTTCGGCGCCGATCATGGCGGTTACATCAAGCGGATGCAGGCGGCCGTGAAGGGCGTCAGCGGCGGCACAGCCGATCTCGACGTCAAGGTCGTGCAACTGGTGCGACTGCTGCGCAACGGCGAGCCCGTGAAGATGTCGAAACGCTCTGGCGATTTCGTCACGCTGCGTGAAGTGGTCGATGAAGTCGGCTCGGATGCCGTGCGCTTCATGATGCTGTTCCGCAAGAACGACGCGGTGCTCGATTTCGACCTTGCCAGGGTGATCGAGCAGTCCAAGGACAACGCGGTGTTCTACGTCCAGTACGGCCACGCCCGCGGCCATTCGATCTTCAAGAACGCCCGCGAGGTGGTGCCTGATCTGCCGGAGGACGACACGGCGAGGGCGGCCTTCCTCGGGACGGCAGCCGTCGAGCGGCTCACGGACCCGGCGGAACTGGAGCTCTTGAAGCGGCTGGCGCTCTACCCCAGAATGATCGAAGCGGCGGCGGTGGCGCATGAGCCTCACCGAATCGCTTTTTATCTATATGATTTGGCCAGTGAATTTCACGCGTTATGGACCAGGGGCCGGGATTTGCCCTATTTACGCTTCATTATCACTAATGATGCAGAGATCACGAGGGCGCGACTGGCAATGGTTCAGGGCGTCGTCTCGGTTCTCGCATCGGGGTTAGCCGTTCTCGGCGTCCATGCACCAACCGAGATGCGGTAGACCAAAGCGTTTTCGAGCGAAGTGGGTACCGGTTCGCGTGAAGAAAACGCGTCAAAACTGGAATCTGGAGCCTTACAGGCTCCAGGGGCGAAGGCCCTCACGGATGGGGATTTGTGGGGGTATCTGGCAGGGGCCAGTTCGCGCGTCATCGTTCGCTTGAAACAGCGACCGCTGGCATAGCGGATTGGATCTGTCCCGAAGGGGATGCATCTCACGATGGCTGATCGATATCAGGACCGACCTTTTCCCTCCCAGGATTCGTCCGGCGCAGGCCGGGGCGACAGCGATCCCTTGGCGGAACTGGCGAGGCTGATCGGGCAGACCGATCCGTTCGGCGCCGCGCCCAAGGCATCGGCACAGCCGTCGCCGCCGGCTCCGCATCCGCTGCAATCGCGCGCCAATATCCAGCCGCATTACGACGACCAGCCCGAGGACGACGCCAACGCTGCGCCGAGCCCGCCGTCGTGGATGCAACGCGCCCGCACGAGCGCCCCGCCGCCGGTGCAGGAGCCTGTGTACCAACAGGAACCGGCCTACCAGTACGAAGAACCCGAATACGAGCAGCCGGCACCGGTGCATCCGCTGCATCGCTACGCCGCGCAGCAGCCGCCAGCGCAGGAATATTACGATGATGCGCCGCAGGAGCCGCCGGGGCATGGCGCGCCACATTATGCCGGTGCGCAGGCCCAGCACGAACCGGCGCGCTATGACGACGCGCTGTACGGCCGGCTTGAGTCGGGCGAGCAGGATTATCAGCGCGATCCGGCCTATCCGGACGATCCCTACGCTTACCAGAACGAATATGCCGAAGAGCCTGAGCCCAAGAAGCGCTCGAGCGGGCTGGTGACGGTGGCTGCCGTGCTGGCGCTGGCCGTCGTCGGAACCGGCGCCGCGTTTGGCTATCGCACCTATGTCGGTTCGCCCCGATCGGGCGAGCCGCCGATCATCAAGGCCGACAACAGTCCGACCAAGGTGGTGCCGGCGCCGTCGGATGCCGCGGCTTCCAAGACCCCCGACCGCATGGTGCCGGGCGACGGCGGCGAAAAGCTGGTGTCGCGCGAAGAGAGGCCGGTCGACGTCAATGCGAGATCTGGCGCACCACGCGTGGTGTTCCCGCCGCTGAACCAGAACGGCAGTCCGCCGCCGGTCGCCAGCGTGACGCCGTCAGGCCCGGCGCCGGCCGGCGGTGCCAACGGCACCTTGCCGAACAACGAGCCGCGCAAAATCAAGACGCTCGCCGTAAAGGGCGATGCCGCCGACAATGGCGGTGTGCCGCCCAGCGTCGCGCCGCCTGCAGCGCGGCCGGTTCCGGCTGCGCCCAGGGCGACTGCGCCTGCGGCCCCGGCGCGTAACCCGGCATCGGCGAACGCCAGTGCCAATGCACCGATGTCGCTGGCGCCGCAAGGCGCGCCCGAACCGGCTTCTGG
>JAQSDT010000147.1 GCA_029946075.1 bacterium
CAATACCGCTGCGTGTGGTGAGATGATGGGTATCGCTTCGCTCCACCCATCCTACAAGTTACCTTCTCCCGAACAGCTTCTCGATATCGCTCAGCTTCAATTCCACATAGGTCGGCCGGCCGTGGTTGCACTGGCCGGAATTCGGCGTGTCTTCCATCTCGCGTAGCAGCGCGTTCATCTCTTCCGGCTTGAGGCGGCGGCCGGCGCGGACCGAACCGTGGCAGGCCATGGTGGCGGCGACGTGCATCAGGCGGCGCTCCAGCGGCAAGGCCTCGTCCCATTCGGCCATGTGTTCGGCGAGATCGCGCAGCAGCGCCGCCGCATTGGTCTTGCCGAGCAGCGACGGCGTCTCGCGTACCGCCACCGCACCGGGGCCGAAGGATTCGATGGCGAGGCCGAACGAGGCCAGTTCCCCGGCGCGCGCCAGCAGTCTTTCGACCGTCGCCTCGTCGAGTTCGACGATCTCGGGAATCAGCAGGATCTGCCGCTGCACGCCGTTCTTCGCCAGCGATGCCTTCAGCTTCTCGTAGACGATGCGCTCATGCGCGGCGTGCTGATCCACCACGATCAGGCCGTCGCGGGTTTGCGACACGATGTAGGTCTCGTGGATCTGCGTGCGCGCGGCGCCCAGCGGGCGATCGAGGAAATCGGCGGACGGCTGGGCCTCGAAGCGCACGTCGGCGGTCGGCGTGCCGACATCGAAGGCGGACTGGCCCGCTTCGGCAAGCGCGGCGGCGCCATCGAAGGACGGCCGGACCGGATAGGACGGCGAGCTGCGCCAGTCCCAGTTGGAGGGGCGCGGCGCAAAGGACGGACGGAACGCCGACAGCGCGGCGCCGTTGGTGTTTGCCGCGGTGCGCCGGCCTTCGCGCGCGAGGCCTTCCTTCAGCGCATGCACGATCAGTGCGCGCACGAGGCCCGCGTTGCGGAAGCGCACCTCGGTCTTGGCCGGGTGCACGTTGGCATCGACCTCCTGCGGCTCCAGCGTCACGAACAGCGTGACGACGGGATGGCGGTCGCGCGGCAGATAATCCGAATAGGCTGCGCGCACCGCGCCGAGGATCAGCTTGTCGCGCACCGGTCGGCCGTTGACGAACAGATACTGCCCGAGCGCATTGGCGCGGGTCAGGGAAGGCGCGGCGGCAAAGCCTTCGACCGTAATGCCCTCGCGCTCGGCGCGCACCTCGATGGCGGACGAACGAAAATCGCTCCCCAGGATGTCGCCGAGCCGCGTCAGCCGGCCCGGCGCGCCGGGCAGCGCGGCGGCCCAGGTGACCGGCGCACGCTCTTCGCCCGCCAGCGTGAACGCGATGTCCGGCCGCGCCATCGCGAGGCGCCGCACCACTTCGCGGATCGCCTCGGCCTCGGTGCGGTCGGTCTTCAGGAATTTCAACCGGGCTGGCGTGGCGTAAAAGAGATCGCTGACCTCGACGCGCGTGCCTTGCGAGAGCGCCGCCGGCATGATCTGCGATTTCTCGCCGCCTTCGACCGCCAGCGACCACGCGTGCGGTTCGCTGGCGTGGCGCGTGGTGATACCGAGCCTTGCCACCGCACCGATCGAGGGCAGCGCCTCGCCGCGAAACCCGAGCGTGCGGATGTGCAGCAGATCCTCATCGTCGAGCTTCGAGGTGGCGTGGCGATCGACGGCGAGCGCGAGGTCGCCATGCGTCATGCCACCGCCGTCGTCGGTGATGCCGATGCGGCGCCGGCCGCCGCCATCGGTGAAGATGTCGATCCGGCTGGCGCCGGCATCGATGGCGTTTTCGACGAGTTCCTTCACCACGCTCGCGGGACGTTCCACCACTTCGCCGGCGGCGATGCGGTTGACGACCTGTTCGGGGAGCTGGCGGACGGGCATGAACTCGGACTCGATTCGAAGCTGGCGGTGATTTTAGGCGGCTGCGGCGCCAAATGCATGCGCCGGCAGGTAGTTTTGCCCGGACTTTCGCCGGGTTCCGAAAGCCCGGCGGCCGACATTTTTCGCCCCTTTCGCGAACCGAAAGCCGGGGCGGGCGGCTCTTTGGGGATGAGAACGGCCTTTGGGTTCTCGCGTGTCATCAAGGGGAGCTGTTATGTTCTATCGCAAGAATTTGCCGGGTTGGGAGCGGGCCATGCGGGCCGTCGGGGGTGTTCTGATGATCGCTTATGGATTGCTCGGCATGCCCGGGACGATGGCGGGTTACCTGATCGCCGCCACCGGCGCGGTCGCGATCCTGACCGGGTCCTTTGGCTTCTGTCCGGCCTGCGCCATGGTCGGCCGCAAGCTGCCGTCGTCATGACCGCGCTGGCCAGCCGCTGCGATCCCGCCTTGATCGAGGCCGCGCGCGGCGGCGATGCCGACGCGCTGGTGTCGCTGATCGCTGCCGCCCAGCCCGATGTCAGGCGGTATGCCGCACGCACGTGCCGGGCGGCCGATATCGACGACGCCGTGCAGGAAACGCTGCTGCTGCTGTACCGGCGGGTCGGAACGCTGCGTGCGGTGACCTCGTTTTCGGCCTGGCTGTTCGCGGTCGCGCGCCGCGCCTGCCTTCGGCTGCTGCGCCGGACGGCGGGCTTGCAGGGGGCGCTGGAGGACGAGGCCGAAGCGCGGCTGGCGCATCTCGCGCCCGAGGATCTGCGCATCGATCTGTCCCGCGCCATACAGTCGCTGCCGGATCATTATCGCGAGGTGATCCTGCTGCGCGATATCGAGGAACTGTCGATCGACGAGATCGCCGGCGTACTCGCCCTGACCCGCGAAAGCGTCAAGGCGCGAATCCACCGCGCGCGGCTGATGATCCGGGAATATCTGGTGCGCGACTGAGAAGGCCTAATCGTCGAAGCGCGTCGTACCGCGTCCGGCCTTGACGTCGCTGCGGCGCTTCTTGCCCTCCAGCCGGCGTTGCTTGGAGCCGAAGGTCGGCTTCGTCGCGCGGCGTGGCACTGGCCGCACCATCGCCTCGCGCAGTATTTCGAGCAGGCGGTCGATCGCGTCGGCGCGGTTGCGCTCCTGGGTGCGGAAGCGCTGGGCATGGATCACGATCACGCCTTCCTTGGTCATGCGCTGGCCGGCGATGCGATTGAGCCGCAGCGCGGCATCCTCCGGCAGCGCGATCTTGCTTGTGTCGAAGCGAAGCTGGGCGGCGGTCGAGAGCTTGTTGACGTTCTGCCCGCCCGGGCCGGAGGCGCGGACGAAGCTGATCTCGATGTCGTTCTCGTCGATCGCAAGATCGCGGGCAACCCGCAGCATGATGTTCACCGAAAGTCGTCAGGCCCGGGCTTGTCCCGGGCATCCACGTCTTACCAGCGTCCGGTAGAAAGAAAAACGTGGATGGCCGGGACAAGCCCGGCCTTGACGGAGAATTCGGCAGGCCTCAATTCGCCTTCGGCGGCGCCACCACCGGCTGGGCCGCGGCCTGCGGGGTGCGGCCGACGACGACGGTCAGCAGGCCCTGGCCCCAGAGCTGCTTCGCAGCCTTTTTGGCGTCGTCGAGCGTCACCGCGTCGACGATGGCGTTGCGCTTTTCGATATAGTCGATCGGCAGCTTGTCGAGCTGGTACTGCAGCAGTGCCGACGCCAGCTTCGAGGAGGTATCGAGCGCCAGCATCTGCGAGCCCTTCAGATAGGATTTGGCCTCGTCCAGTTCCTTCTGGGTGGGGCCTTCCTCGGCCATGCGGCGCACTTCCTGCTCGATGGCGTCGATGGTCTCGCCGGCGCGGTCGGAGCGGGTGCCGGTGGTGCCGACGAACAAGGCCGAACGGTCCATCCACAGCAGGGATTCGGAGATGGAATAGGCAAGGCCGCGCTTCTCGCGGACTTCCTTGTAGAGCCGCGACGACAACCCGCCGCCGCCGAGGATGTGGTTGACGACATAGGCCGCCATGAAATTCGGATCGTGGCGGCGCACGCCGGGGCCACCGAACGTCACCACCGTCTGCGGCACGTCGAGGGAGATCAGCGAGCGCTGTGGCGGCTTGGTGGCTGTCACGTCGGGAATCGGCGTCAGGCTGGCCTTGGCCGGCAGTCCGCCGAAGGTCTTGTCCAGCAGCTTGCCGAGCGTCTCGGCATCGACGTCGCCGACCACGGCGATGCGCAGCGTATCTTTCGCGATGACGCGGCGGACATAGTCCTTCAGGTCGGCGATTTCGACCTTGGCGACATTGTCCAGCGTGCCATTGGACTGCCGGCTGTAGGGGTGATCGCCGAACGCCACTTCGAGAAACTTGCGGCTCGCCAGTGAAGTCGGGTTGGTGGTTTCGCGGCGCAGGCTGGAGACGACCTGCGCGCGAATCCGCTCGATATCGGCCGGGTCGAAACGCGGCGAGGTCAGCGCAAGCTGCAGCAGGTCGAAGGCTTCGTCCTTGTTGTCCTTGAGCATGCGGAGCGAGCCGCGGAAAGAATCGCGGGTCGAGGAGAAGTTGAGTTCGATGGCGCGGCGCTCAAGGCGCTCGTGGAAGGTCTTGGAATCCAGATCGCCCGAGCCCTCGTCGAGCAGGCCGGCGACCATGGTGCCGAGCCCGGATTTGCCGGCCGGATCCTGGGCGGCGCCACCGCTGAAGGCGTATTCCATCGCGATCAGGGGCACGGTGGCGTCCTGCACGAACCAGGCCTCGATGCCGCCCGGCGAGACCAGGCGCTGGATCTTGGCTGCCGCATGCGACGGCGTCGATACCAGCGACAACAGCGCGATGCCGGCGATCAGGAGAGCTGCGAAGCGCCGCGCGCGGGAAATGGAATGGTTCACGAGCGTTTCTCCTCGCGCTTCGGCGCGGCGTCCTTGATCAGATAGCCGGTCACCGAACGTTTCTTGTCGAGCCATTTCTGCGCGGCGTCGCGCACCTGCTCGGCGGTGACGGCGCGAATGCGATCCGGCCAGCTCCTGATATCGTCGATCGACAGCCCGGTCGTGAGCGCACCGCCATACCAGCGCGCCAGCATGGCCTGGCTGTCCTGGGCGTAGATCGCCTCGGCGATGAGCTGGGTCTTGACCCGCTCGAGATCCTCCGCTCGGGCGGGGTTCTGCGCCATGTCCGCGATCACGCCGTCCATCACCTGCTCGATCTGCGCGAATTCGACGCCGGGCTTCGGCGAAACCGAGATCGAGAATTGCGACGGGTCGAGGGAGGTGCCTTGATAACCGGCGCCGGCGCTGACGGCGAGCGGGCGATCGATCACCAGCGCGCGATAGAGATAGGAGTTCGAGCCGCCGCCCATCAGCTGCGCGAGAACGTCGAGCGCCGGGCCTTCGCCGGCGGCGGCCGTCGAGGACGACGGAACGAGATAATGGCGCCTGACGCTGGGTTGTTCGACGCGCGGGTCCGACAGCGTCACCGTACGGGGCGCGGCGGGCGCCGGCTCCTGCGGGCGAACGCGCTGCGCCGGAATGGCCGGCTGCGCGGGGATGCTGCCATAGGCCTTTTCCACCATCGGGCGGACTTCTTTGGCGTCGACGTCGCCGGCGATCACCAGGATCGCGTTGTTCGGCGCATAGAAGCGCCTGTAGAATGCCAGCGCGTCCTCGCGGTCGAGCTTCTCGATTTCCTGGCGCCAGCCGATCACCGGCCGGCCATAGGGATGGTTGAGATAGAGCGCCGCCATCATCTGCTCGCCCAGCCGGGCTTCCGGGTTGTTGGCGACCCGCATGTTGTATTCCTCAAGCACGACGTCGCGCTCCGGCAGCACGTTTTCATCCTTGAGGATCAGGCCGGTCATGCGATCGGCCTCGAAATCCATCATGCTCGCGAGTTGCTCGCGCGGCACGCGCTGGAAATAGCCGGTGTAATCGACCGAGGTGAAGGCGTTCTCGTTGCCGCCGACCCGCAGCACGGTTTGGGAAAATTCACCGGCGGGATGTTTTGCCGTTCCCTTGAACATCAGATGTTCGAGAAAATGCGCCAGTCCCGATTTGCCGGGCGTCTCGTCGGCCGAACCGACCTTGTACCAGAGCATCTGGGTGACGACGGGCGTGCGGCGGTCCGGGATCACGACGACCTGCAGGCCGTTGCCGAGCGTGAAGCTGGCGGGCCGTTCCGAGGTGACGGTGGTCTGGGCGAAGGCGCTACCGGCGAGTGCGAATGTCGAGAGGAAGGCGGCTGTGAGCGTGGCGGCAAAACGGTGCGGTGACATCATGACCTATCTGGCGCGTAATCCGCAAAACTGGCGACCGGCGCGGCGAGCGGAATTCACGCACATGTTGGAAACTAACCCGAACAGACGTTCGGGGTTCAAGCCGCAGCATCGTACACCGCGGGCGGACCGGCAATCGTCACGAAGGCGAGAGATCAGCTTAACAATTCGCCATGCTCAGTTTTGACGCGTTTTCTTCGCGCGAACCG
>JAQSDT010000148.1 GCA_029946075.1 bacterium
GCGTACGTTGTCCGACTCCGGTCTCGCCTATGAGACGCCGCGCGGCGCGGCGTTGTCGGAACGGCTCGCCTCGGTGCTGGAGGTCGTCTACCTCATCTTCAACGAAGGCTATACGGCCGCCCGTGGCGACGAGTGGTTGCGTCCGCAGCTCTGCAATGACGCGCTGCGCATGGGCCGGGTGCTGATCTCGATCGCGCCGCAGGAGGCCGAAGCCCACGGCTTGCTGGCGCTGATGGAGTTGAACGCCTCGCGCACGGCGGCGCGCACCGACGCGTCGGGCGATCCGATTCTTTTGATGGACCAGGACCGCACGCGCTGGGACCGGCTGCAGATCCGCCGCGGGCTGCTGGCGCTGACGCGGGCGCAGCAGCTCGGCGGCGGATGCGGCTTCTATGCGCTGCAGGCGGCCATCGTCGCCTGTCACGCCCGCGCGGGATCACCCGATGAAACCAACTGGCCGCGGATCGCCGCGCTATATGCCGAGCTTGCCGCACTGGTGCGTTCGCCGATCATCGAGCTCAACCGCGCGGTTGCCATCGGCATGGCCGAAGGCCCGGCTGCCGCACTCGCCATCGTCGAGGGCCTCGCGCACGAGCCCGCGCTGAAGAACTATCATCTGCTCGAAAGCGTCCGCGGCGATCTGCTTTTCAAACTCGGTCGCCTTGCCGAAGCGCATGCCGCATTGCAGGCTGCAGCGGAGCTCGCCGGCAACAAGCGCGAGCAGGAATTGTTGAAGCGCCGCGCGGCGGAAATGATCAAAGCCGTCGGCTGATAGAACCGGTCTGCGCACGCTTTAATTGCAGAAATCCCTGCAAATAGCGGACTTCTGCGATTCGTAGAACTACGGAATCCCGCACGTCCATACCACACAACGTGATTAACCATTGCGCCGTATCGTGATTCCCACTTCAGCGAGATTTCGCATTCGCCCTCGTGCCGCATTCATCAGGCGGCCATCGGCACCAAAGCTTAGGGATGTGGCATGCCGGGTATTTTCTCTCGCCGATCGACCCTGTTCGCAACGGCCATGACGGCAGCCTGCCTCGGTGCGATCGGTTTTGCCGGCATCAGCTTCGGCGCGGTCGTCGTTGGTGAGACCCGCCGTATCGAACTCGGCCAGAAAGCAGCCCCGAGCGCGGATGCGATCAAGGCGCAGTACAGGCGGCCCTCGACGATTCCCTTCCCGAAGGAAAATCCGTACACCCCGGAGAAAGCTGCGCTCGGCAAGAAACTCTATTTCGATACACGGCTCTCGGTAACTTCGGCGCAGTCCTGCGCCAGCTGCCACAGCCCGGGTTTTGGCTGGGGCGATGGCCTTGCGGTCGGCGTCGGTCACGGCATGGCCAAACTCGGCCGCCATTCACCGACGGTCGTCAACGCCGCGTGGGGCGAGATCTTCATGTGGGACGGCCGGCTCGCCAATCTCGAGGAGCAGGCGCTCGGTCCGATCCAGGCCGCCGGCGAAATGAATATGCCGCTGGAAAAATTGATGGAGCGGCTGCAATCCATCCCGGACTACAAGCCGCTGTTTGCCGCGGCGTTTCCGAATGAAGCGATGAGTGCGCAGACGCTTGCGAAAGCGATCGCGACCTACGAGCGCACCATCGTCTCCGAGCGCGCGCCGTTCGACGCGTGGATCGAAGGCAACGAAAAGGCGATCTCCGAGGAAGCCAAGCGCGGCTTCGCCGTCTTCAACGGCAAGGCGCTGTGCTCGTCCTGCCACGAGGGCTGGAATTTCACCAATGACGGCTTCCAGGATATTGGCCTGCCGAGCAAGGATATCGGCCGGGGCGAATTCGTGCCGGGCGTGATCAAGATGCAGCACGCGTTCAAGACGCCGGGCTTGCGCGAGATCGAACGCCGCAGTCCCTTCATGCACGACGGATCGCTCGCAACGCTGGAAGCGGTCGTCGAGCACTACGATCGTGGCGGCGTCGACCGTCCGAGCCGGTCCGACCTGATGAAGCCGCTCGGCCTTTCGGCGCAGGAGAAATCCGACCTGGTGGCGTTCATGAGAACGCTAACCAGCAATCTCAGTCCGACCGCAATACCGGTCCTTCCCCGCTAATCTCGGTCGCCTCGATTTAGGGAAACTCCATGTACAAGATCGCAACTCTCGCTCTCGTTGTTCTTTCCGGCTTTTCGGTCGGCGCCCTTGCCGCCAACCAGATGATCTATCAGAAGGGACGGGTATTCTCGTCCGAGAACGTGTCCGTGAAGAAGGGCGCCGCGCTGACCTTCGTCAACGACGACACTATCCCCCATAACATCATGTCGGCGACCAAGGGCAGCGAGTTCAATCTCGGCTCCCAGGCGCCGGGCATGTCGACCGACGTGACCTTCAAGGAAGCCGGCGACATACAGGTGATCTGCGCCATTCACCCGCGGATGAAGATGATGGTGAAGGTTACGGACTGATCGTGCCAGACGTGCTTGCCGGAGATTTGTGATGTCGATTCGATACAAGATTTTCGGCGCATTCAGCGTTGTCATTCTGCTGGCCTGCGGACTCGCCTTCTACGGCATCCGCGGCATCTCTTCTTCCGGCGATCTCGTGGTCCGGCTCTATGACGGGCCGCTGATGGGGATCAACCACGCGCGTTCCGCCCATGCCGGGATCAACGAGGCACGCCTCATCGTGCAGCGTAGCCTGACGGCCGGACCGACCGGCGACGGGGTCGCCCGGTTCGAAAAGCTCGTTCGCAACGTCTCCGAGGACCTTGCCGTCGTACGCGACCGGGTCCAGAGCACGGCCGTCAAGGCCGCGCGCGAGAAGGCCGAGGCACGCCTGCGGGCCTGGTCGGACGCCGGGTTGAATATCCTCAAACCGGTTCCCGGTGGCCTGACCGCCATTCCCACCACCTATGCGCTGACGCAGCAGGGCGATGAAGCCGTTGCCGCGCTGGACGATCTCGTCGAACTCGTTGCCGCCTATGGCTATGACTACCGCACCGAGGCGGAAGCAACCGTCGTCGAGGCGCGTACTGCGATGCTCGGGATCGCGATCGGTACCGCGCTGGTTGGACTCGTTCTCGCGATCGGTTTCTCCTACTCGCTCAGCAAGCCGATCTCGGCCGCGGTCCGGGTAGCCGAACGCGTTGCGGCCGGCAACTTCGCCGATGATATCGCCGTGCGGCGGCGCGACGAACTGGGCCGCCTGCTGAAATCGCTCGCCGTGATGCAGGCCAGCCTGAAGGCCCGCGCCGACGAGGAACTGGCCGTGATGTCGTCCAAGGACGAGACGCACGCGCAGCAGGTTACGAGGCGCCAGCGCATCGAGGCGGAAATCGAAGCCTTCCGCTCGACCTTTACGGATGCACTTGCCAATACCAACCGGATGACCGGCGAACTGACCGAGACCGCGCAGGCATTGTCGTCGATCGCCCAAGCCGCCGGTCAGCAATCGGTCGAGACGGCGTCGACCGCCGGGCAAACCTCCGACAGTGTTCAGACGGTGGCGACCGCCGCCAGCCAACTCGGCGAATCCGTGCAGGCGATCAAGTCGCAGGTCAACGAAGCCACGACCATCGTGCAGCGCGCTTCAGGCATGGCCGGCACGGCAAACGAGACGATCCGGGCGCTCGCCAGCGCCGCGCAGCACATCGACGAAGTCGTGGGCTTCATTCGCAACATTGCCGGCCAGACCAATCTGCTGGCGCTCAACGCCACGATCGAGGCCGCGCGCGCCGGCGAGGCAGGCCGCGGATTTGCCGTCGTTGCTTCCGAGGTCAAGGCGCTTGCCACCCAGACCGCCAAGGCGACCGAAGACATTTCTTCGCAGATCGCCGAGGTGCAGTCGGCGACCAAGCAGGCCGTCGACAATGTCGGCGCGATCGCATCCATCATGGACGAGATCGACCGCTTCACGATGGCGATCGCGGATGCCGTGACCCAGCAGAACGCCGCCGCCAACGAAATTTCCCGCAGCATCGGACAGGCCGCTGCCGGCACGGAAAGCGTCGCCCGCAGCATCGCAGGAACGGCGACCGCGACCGAGAATACCAACCGGTCGGCCGACCTCGTGCTGGCGACTGCCCGAAACCTGTCCGATCAGGCGGTCGATCTGCGTGCGTCCGTCGACCGGTTCCTGTCGAACGTGGCGGCGTAGACCGGGGCCGTCCGGGCTAGATCAGCCGCATCCCCTTCAAACTCGCGTGCCCGTTCTTGCCGACGATGATGTGGTCGTGCACGGAGATGCCGAGCGGGACGGCGATGTCGACGATCGCCTTGGTCATCTGGATATCGGCCTGCGACGGTGTCGGATCGCCGGAGGGATGATTGTGCACCAGGATCAGCGCGGTCGCCGATAGTTCCAGCGCGCGCTTGATTACTTCGCGCGGATAGACCGGGGTATGGTCGATGGTGCCGGTCTGCTGGATTTCATCGGCGATGAGTTGATTGCGCTTGTCGAGGAACAGCAGTCGAAACTGTTCTTTCTCGGCGAACGCCATGCCGGTGCGGCAATAGTCGATCACGTCGTTCCATGACGACAGCGCGATCTTCCGCTTGATCTCGCCCTTGGCGACGCGGCTCGCGGCGGCGGCAAGCAGCTTGATCTGGTTGATCGAGGCTTCGCCGATCCCGTCGACCTCGCGCAGGCGCGCGACAGGCGCATGGACGACTTCGGCGAACGAGCCGAATTTGTTCAGCAGCGCTTTCGCCAGCGGTTTGGTGTCGCGGCGGGGCAGGGCGGTAAACAGCGCCATCTCGAGCAATTCATAATCGCTCAGTGCCTCCGGGCCGGCGCCGTAAAAACGCTCGCGCAGCCGCTCGCGATGGCCGTGATAATGCGGCGTCTCGGCGGATTGATTTTCCGGTTGGTCGGTCTTGCGGGGCATCGGCACGAGCATGCCGTGCCGCGCAATTTTTGCAACTCTGAAGTGCGGGCGGCAGAGCAATCCCGGACAAGGAAAAGGCGCCGTGCGAGCACGGCGCCTTCGCGGTTATAGCTAGCTGTGCGATCAGGCCTTCACGGCTGCGAACGCATAGCCGTTGCCGTCCTTTGTCAGCGTTCCGACATTCGGGAAGCCGAAATGATAGCCGGCGATCATGCCCTTTTCGGCGATTACCCGATCGAAGAGGGCGCGGCGCGTGGCTTCCGCCTTCGGTCCGTCGGAGTCGAACATCGAGAACCAGCCGGGGTTCTTCACGAACAGCTGGTGGATGCCGGTGACGTCGCTCTGGATGAACAGCTGCTGCCCTCCCGATGCGACCAGGAAGGACATGTGACCTATCGTGTGGCCCGGAGTGGCGATCGCCTTGACGCCGGGCGCCAGATCGGCGCCGTCACTGTACTGCTTGATGTTCTTCCAGGTCGGGAAGGTCGCCTGAATGCGCTTGACATGGGGCCGGTTGCCTTCCGGCACCTTCTCCACCAGTGCCGGATCGGTCCAGAACTTGTACTCGACCTCGGGCATCATAATTTCCGCATTTGGAAACACCTGCGCGTTGGTCTCCTTCACCCACAGGCCCGAGATATGATCGGGGTGGAAATGCGAGATCACGACCGTCGAAACCGTCGCCGGATCGAGGCCGGCTGCTTTCATGTTCTCGGCGAGCTTGCCCACCGTCCCCGGTCCATTGCCACCGAAGCCGGTATCGAACAGCACGACCTTGCCGCCGGTACGGATTGCGGTCACGGTGAAGGGATTGTTGAACTTGTCCGGGCCGATCCCGCCGGCCGTCAGCGCTTTCTTGACGTCGTCGAGGGCGGCGTTCTTGACGAAGTTCGCGTCGAGCACCCGTTCGATCGCGCCTTCATGGAGGCTGAACACCTCGATGTCGCCGACCTTGTATTTGAGGCTGTCGGCGGCGCGCTGCGCATGGGCCGCATCGATGAACGAAACCGGTCCCTTGAGGCCGAAGACCAGCGCTGCCCCCGTGCTCCCGAGGACCAGATCGCGGCGTGAAATCTCGAACATGGTGATGCTCTCCCTTTGATTGAATCCCCGAGGGGGCTCTCACTTCCGGAGAGCGCCCGTGACGAGTTCTACACCGGGATGCGCGGGCTATTCCGTGGTGATTGAAAATTGAGAGAACGGCAAGTTGCCGCAGGCAGCGACCGTGTTGAGAACGACTTGCAACAGAGCGTTTAGCGGAGCGCGTTTACGCCGCCGCCCAAGGCTTCTCGGCGTTGCGCTCCGACAACGTAAAAATCTCGACGCCGGTGGCGGTCACGCCGACCGAATGTTCGAACTGTGCCGAGAGCGAGCGATCGCGCGTCACCGCGGTCCAGCCGTCGGAGAGAATCTTCACATGCGGCTTGCCGAGATTGATCATCGGCTCGATGGTGAAGAACATGCCG
>JAQSDT010000149.1 GCA_029946075.1 bacterium
CCAGGTGATCAGCAGGAACGGGAACGTCGAGTTGATGGTCTGTTGCTGCGCGAACAGCTTCCACGATTTGACGTCGGTCGGAACGCGCAAGCCGCGGAAGCGCAGGATCACCAGCAGGAAGGCGGCCGCGATCAGCGAGCGCAGCGAGATGAAGGTGATCGGCGGAAACGAGGTGAGGCCGATCTTGGTCAGCGGATAGGTCGAACTCCAGCAGCACGCCAGCGCGAGCAGCAACGCATAGTCGCGCCAGCCGCGCTGCACCTGTGGATTATGAGGTGGCAACGGCACCCGCGCCCTGCGGTTTCCACTTCACCCGCTTGATGGTGCCCGAGAACGTAAACAGTGGCCGTTCGCCGGATTTCAGCACACCACGCAGGAAGATCAGCGAGCCGCCGGCGCGCGTGATCTCGCCATCGCATTCGACCAGATCGCCTTCCCGGGCGGCGTCGAGAAAGTCGCACGAGAACGACACCGTCACGCCCGGGCCCTGCAGCACAGAAGAGGCGATCGCGAACAGGCAGTAATCGGCGAACGACATGAAGCAGCCGCCATGGACGTTGCGCATGCCGTTGAGGTGCTTCCTCTCGACCCGGAACGCGCATTGCACCCGGCCGTTCTCGTCCATCCGGTGCCAGAACGGGCCGTTATGGGTCTCAAAACTGTCGCGGGTCCAGGTGCGCCAGCCCGCGAATTCGCCCTCGGTCTGGACGTGCAGGTCGGGGCGCTGGTGGAATGCATTTTTGGGGAGTTCGTTCACGAAAAATGGCCTTCAAATGGATGTTTCAGCCCTTAAATCTGATCCAGACCCGAATCGCAAACGCCGTTCCCGCAGGGCGCCCCTGCAAAGCTCTGGACAGGGCGGAAATGCGCCATAAAAGGCCTTTTCGCGCCCCTTCGATCTTCCTAGAAGAGACCCATGAACGAGCCCCAGATCACCCCCGAACTCGTCGCCAGCCACGGTTTGAAGCCCGACGAGTATGAGCGCATCCTCAAGCTGATCGGACGGGTGCCGAGTTTCACCGAACTCGGGATTTTTTCCGCGATGTGGAACGAGCATTGCTCGTACAAATCCTCGCGCATCCATCTGCGCGGCCTGCCGACCAAGGCGCCGTGGGTCATCCAGGGCCCGGGCGAGAACGCAGGGGTCATCGACATCGGCGATGGCCAGGCGGTGGTCTTCAAGATGGAGAGCCACAACCACCCGAGCTACATCGAGCCGTACCAGGGCGCGACCACCGGCGTCGGCGGCATCCTGCGCGACGTCTTCACGATGGGCGCGCGCCCTATCGCCTGCCTGAATGCGCTGAGCTTCGGCGCGCCCGAACATCCCAAGACGCGCCATCTGGTGTCGGGCGTCGTCGCCGGCGTCGGCGGCTACGGCAATTCGTTCGGCGTGCCGACCGTGGGCGGCCAGGTGCGTTTCCACACCCGCTATGACGGCAACATTCTCGTCAACGCGATGGCGGTTGGCCTTGCCGAGACCGACAAGATTTTCTACGCGGCGGCGTCCGGCGTGAACATGCCGATCGTTTATCTCGGCTCCAAGACCGGCCGCGACGGTATTCACGGCGCCTCGATGGCGTCGGCCGAGTTCGACGACGATTCCGCCGAGAAGCGGCCGACCGTGCAGGTCGGCGATCCCTTTGCGGAAAAGCTGCTGCTCGAAGCCTGCCTCGAAATCATGGCCGCCGATTGCGTGATCGCGATCCAGGACATGGGCGCGGCGGGGCTTACCTGCTCTGCAGTGGAAATGGGCGCCAAGGGCGACCTCGGCGTCGATCTCATCCTCGATCATGTGCCGACGCGCGAGACCGGCATGAGCGCCTACGAGATGATGCTTTCGGAAAGCCAGGAGCGCATGCTCATGGTGCTCAAGCCCGAGAAGGAAAAAGAGGCCGAGGCGATCTTCAGGAAGTGGGGCCTCGATTTTGCCGTCGTCGGTTACACCACGCCGAGCAAGCGCTTCGTGGTCAAGCATGGCGGCGACGTCGTGGCCGACCTGCCGATCAAGGAACTGGGCGACGAGGCGCCGCTGTATGACCGCCCGCATGTCGCCTCGGCCGCATTGCCGGTCTTGCGCGCGCAGGACATCAAGCCGCCGCTCGGCATTTCGGCGGCGCTGGAAAAGCTGATCGCAACGCCCGAACTGTGCTCGCGGCGCTGGGTCTGGGAGCAGTACGACCACGTCATCCTCGGCAATACCGTTCAGCGCCCCGGCGGCGATGCCGCCGTGGTGCGCGTCGAGGACGGGCCGAAAGGGCTCGCGCTCACCGTCGACGTGACGCCGCGCTATTGCGAGGCCGACCCGTTCGAGGGCGGCAGGCAGGCCGTCGCGGAAGCCTGGCGCAACATCACCGCCGTCGGCGGGCGTCCGCTCGCGATCACGGATAATCTGAATTTCGGCAATCCGGAACGTCCCGAGATCATGGGCCAGTTCGTCGGCTGCCTGAAGGGCATTGCGGAAGCCTGCATCGCGCTCGACTTCCCGGTCGTGTCCGGCAACGTCTCGCTCTACAACGAAACCAATGGCCGCGGCATTTTGCCGACGCCCTCGATCGGCGGCGTCGGCCTGCTGGACGATTTCACCAAATCGGCGACGCTGGCGTTCAAGGCCGCGGGCGAAGCCGTGCTGCTGATCGGCGACACGCAAGGCTGGCTCGGCCAGTCGGTCTATCTGCGCGATATTTGTGGGCGCGAAGAGGGCGCACCGCCGCCGGTGGATCTCGCCGCCGAAAAGCGCAATGGCGATGTGGTGCGCGGCATGATCCGTGCGGGCACGGCGACCGCGGTGCATGACGTGTCCGATGGCGGCTTGTTGATCGCGCTCGCCGAGATGGCGATTGCCAGCGGTATCGGCGCGCAGCTGCTGGCGGCGCCGGCCTCGATCGTGCCGCATGCCTATTGGTACGGCGAAGATCAGGCGCGTTACATCGTCACCGTGCCGGCGGCCGATGCAGGCCTGGTGCTGGCGAAGATGAAGGGCGCGGGCGTCTCCTGCGCACGGATCGGCACCACGGGCGGCGACGCGATTGCGGTGGTGGGCGAAGCGCCGGTGGCCGTGGATACGCTCAGATCGGCGTTCGAGCGCTGGCTGCCGGCGTATATGAACGGCAAAGCGGCGTAGGTCTCGTTCTCTCAACGTCATTGCGAGCGCAGCGAAGCAATCGATTCCTCAGCTCGGGGATAGATGGATTGCTTCGCTCCGCTCGCAATGACGGCTAGACTACAACACCCTGTTCGAGCCGGGAATCTGCCGTAGCGCTCTGGTCAGCGCCCAGCTGAATGCGACCGTCAGCACAAAGCCGATCCCGGCCTTCGCAATCGCCGGCAGATTGTAATCGAACAGCCAGTATTGCAGCCACAGCGCAATCGGGTAGTGCACCAGGAACATGCCATAAGCATCGCCCTGCATCGGATCGAGCATGCTCGAGCCCGACTGTTTGAACCTCAGGAAATACGCCAGGATCAGGAACATGATGGCGACGCTGAACACTGTGAAGAAGACAGCGTAGCTGCCTTCGTACCAGTCGGGCAGGTGCACGGGATTGTCGAGGATTTCGCGCTTGATGTAGATCAGCCCCCACATCAGGCAGTACGGCACGATCGCGAGCACCATCCAGTCCCAGCTGACCTTCGCCATCCGCCCCTCAGGCGACAGCAATCCACGGTCCATCATCTGCACGCCGATGCCGGCGCCGAAGAAGAAGTAGGTCGCGTACAGCATCACGCGGCCGTGCTGCACCGAGAACGGTCCGAACTCGAACCAGCTGCCGGCGCCGAAGTGAATCCGTCCGGGAATGTAGAACGCGGCAGTCACGGCCAGCATCACCAGGAAGAACACGGCCGGCCGGCGGCGGCCATGCAGCGACAGCCGGTTGATCGGGTCGAGCATGTTGGGCGAGAGCTTGTAGAGCAGGCAGGCAACCAGATCGAAGCCGAACAGCACCCACAGGAACCAGATCGGTCCGCTCGGCCACGGGCCCTTCGTGACTGTCGTCCACCAGAACTCTGAGAAGCCGATCTCGGGGTGGTGTCGCAGCGAGATGGCGTAATAGGCGAGCGGGATCACCGTGAGCGCGCAGATCGCAAAGGGCAGGCCTAGCCGAAACAGGCGGTCCTTCAAATGCGCCGCCGCGCCCTTGCGGGCAATGCTCGGCCACACGAACAGGCCCGACATGAAAAAGAACATCGCCATGAAGAAGCTGTCGGTGGCGAGCACGATCATGTCGAACCCGAAGAACGAGGTCGGGTCGGTATGGCCGAAATGGGTATAGGGGATGACGGCGTGGTGGATCAGCACCACCAGCGTCAGAAACGTGCGGGCGCGGTCGAGCGACAGGTTTCGCGTCTTGGCCTTGGGCACTGCGGCGGCGTCGGCAGGCCCCGCGGCGGAAATCGATGTCATCTGCGCCTCCCGGCCGGCTATGGTTGCCGTATCTTGCAGCCAGGAACCGATTCAGCAAGGGCCCGATTATCGCCATCCGCTTCGGCCGCAACGACGATACGCGAAAGCGCTGAAAAGTTTCAGGGTTTCGGACGGGTGGCCGGGATCGAAACCGCTACGCCACTTCCTCGATCGTCACCTTGTCGGGGTAGAAGGCCAAATGGCCGGCGATCTCGGCCATGGCCGGGAAGGGCGTCTCATAGGTCCAGACCGCATTTTCGAGGCTTTTGCCGCTGGCTTCGATGCTGAAATAATTCGCATCGCCCTTGTAGGGACAATGCGTGGTCCGCGCGGTCCGGGTCAGCAGCGCCATGTTGGCGTCCTCGCGCGGTACGTACTGCACAGCCGGGTATCGGGCTTCCTTCAGGGTCAGCGCGCGGGTGGTGTCGGCGATCACAATGCCGCCAGCGGTGACCCGGACGCGCTTGGAATTGGCCGTAATCGTGATTGGATGGTCCGGACCGGGAAGTTTCATGCCTTTAAAGCCTCTTTTTGGGTCGGTTCGAAATCATCGGGCGCGACCGGATCGCACGGTGCCAAACGCTTGAGCGGCGAATATAGTGTCGGAAAGGGTGACCTAGAAGGGCGTACGCGCTAGGTTCGGCCGTCACGGTCGCGCGAGCGGACCCTGATTCGAAACATCTGACGGAGACATGCTGGATGCCGATGGACGCCCACGATATCGAATCGATGATCAAGGCAGCTATTCCCGATGCCGAGGTGACGATCCGCGATCTTGCAGGCGACGGCGACCATTACGCCGCGACCGTGATTTCGGAATCCTTCCGCGGCAAGTCGCGCGTTCAGCAGCACCAGATCGTCTACCAGTCGCTCAAGGGCCAGATGGGCGGCGTGCTGCACGCGCTGGCGCTCCAGACCGGGGTGCCTGGCGGACCCGGGGTGCCTGGAGGCTAGCCTTCCGGCGGGTGGCAGCGGGGGCGCGCAAACGATGACGGACAATCCGCGCGGCGCGATGTTTCGTAGCCACGTGCCGAACCAGCACAGCCGCGTCACCAACGCCGAACTGTTCTTCGACCTCGTCTTCGTCTTCGCCATCACGCAGCTGTCGCACGCTCTGCTGCATCATTTCACGCCGCTCGGCGCCTTGCAGGTCACGCTGCTGTTCCTCGCGGTGTGGTGGGTGTGGGTCTACACGACCTGGGTCACCAACTGGCTCGATCCCGAACTGACCCCGGTCCGCATCCTGCTGTTCCTGCTGATGCTCGGCGGCCTCGTGCTGTCGACCGCGATACCATCGGCGTTCGAGGGGCGGGGCCTGTGGTTTGCGATCGCCTACGCCGCGATGCAAACCGGCCGTACGCTGTTCTGGCTGCTGGTGACGCCGGTGCACCGGACGCTGGTTCGCCACAACGCCATCCGCATTCTGACCTGGATGTGCGTCTCGGCGGTGTTCTGGATCCTCGGCGGATTGTCCGAGGGGCAGACGCGGCTATGGCTGTGGATCGTGGCGCTGACGATCGAATATGTCGCGCCGGCGGTGCGATTCTGGACGCCGCGGCTCGGATTCTCCTCGATGGAGGCGTGGTCGGTCGAAGGCGGCCACATGGCCGAGCGTTGCGCGCTGTTCGTCATCATCGCGCTCGGCGAATCCGTCGTCGTGACCGGTGCGACGTTCACCGAACTGACCTGGTCTGCGGACAACGCCGCGGCGTTCCTGTCGTCTCTGGTCGGCAGCATCGCGATGTGGTGGATCTATTTCCACCGCGGCGCCGAAGCCGGCTCCGCGGTGCTGTCGAAATCGGCGGAGTCCGGCCGGCTGGCGCGGCTCGCCTACACCTATCTGCACATGCCGATCGTCGCCGGCATCATCCTGACGGCGGTGGCCGACGAACTC
>JAQSDT010000150.1 GCA_029946075.1 bacterium
ACCGCCCTGATACCAGCGATAGCCGCCGCGGCGGGGTTCGCCCTGGGCGCCGATTGCGGCACCGGTGCCGGCGCCGACGACTGCGCCGATCGCAGCCCCGCGTCCGCCGCCGATGGCGCCGCCGACAATGGCGCCGGCCGCACCGCCGAACAGGGCGCCGCCGAGCGTGCTTTCCTGCGCCGACGCCTGCTGCGTTGGCGCGAGGACTGCGAGGCCCAGCAGCATCGAAAGCACGTATTTCGGTTTCATGTCCGTTCTCCGAATTTTTGATCGATTCGCAGCAAAATCCCCGGGAACAGCAATGACACGGGGCCGCCTGCGGCGCAACGGCGCTGCCGGGAACAAGGCGCCGGTTACCCCGTTAACGGCCTGAAGATGAACAGAGTTTGGGCCATGTCCGACAGCTACGTGATCGAAGTCTTCTCGCAAACTGCCGGAATCGTCGTGCGCGACCCCGGCGGCTTCCGCTTCTTTGCAGCCAGCCACCGGTTCAACCGGCTGGAAGGCCGGCTGTTCCGCAACCCCCGCGAGGCTGAACGTGCGGCACGCCAGCTCGCCAGCGGCTCGACGCTGGCGGCTTAGGCGTGTTGTCGGGTCAGAGCTTGGTCGCCGAGCGCGACAGCAGCTTCCAGTCGGTGCCCTGCTTCTGCCAGTTCATCAGGATCGCAAGATTCTGCGGCACCTTTTTGCCGTCGGCGGTGAATTCCTGCTCGGCGACGAAGTTGAAGCGGACGATCGCGGCCGGGCCGACGACGCGGACGGTCGGGTTCTTGTATTCGAGCGTCGTCCATTTGTATTTCGCGTTCTTGATGCCGTCGAGCAGGGAGGCCTTGGTGTCGAGCGCGCCGCTGGAATGGCTGTAGCTCAGTTCTTCCGCGCAGAGCGGCGCGATCCCGTCGGCATTGCCGGCCGCCTGTGCCGCGCGGAACGCTTCGACGTTCTTCGCGACCGCATCTTCATCCGCACCGGCGAAGGCCGCTGGAATGATACTGGCCAGGCCGAGGGCAAGGGCCGGCAGAGCGAGCTGACGACGATCGATCTTCATGGGCTTCCTCCGATAGTGTTTTGACAATGTTTTGATTGTGCCGACCAGTTTCGCAGCCACCGGCTGCCTTGTCGAGCAGGGCAGGTTATTTGGTTGAAACCATTTGGCACGATCATCGCGCGATGTTTGCAACGCAAAAGGTCTTAACCAGATTTGCGGTTTTGCCGCAGCGGGCGCCCATGCCCTCGATCTGGCGCGTTGACCCCGCGCGCGAACCGCCGCACCATGACCGGCCTTGAGACCGATAGGTGCCGCCATGGCCGGACTGTCCCACCGCCAGACTGAAATCCTCAACATCGCCCGCGCCTCGGGCCGCGTGATCGTCGAGGATCTCGCCCGGCGCTTCGAGGTGTCGGCGCAGACCATCCGCAAGGATCTCAACGATCTCTGCGACCAGCGCTCGCTGACGCGCATCCACGGCGGCGCCATCATCGCGTCCGGCGTGGAAAACCTCGCCTACGAGGCGCGGCGTTTCGTGGCCGCCGAGGAAAAGCGGGCGATCGGCATCGCGGCGGCGGCGCAGATTCCGAACGGCTGTTCGCTCTTCATCAATATCGGCACCACGACGGAGGAGGTCGCGAGCGCGCTGACCTCGCATGAGGATCTGCTGGTCATCACCAACAACCTCAACGTCGCGATGCTGCTGTACCGCCATCCGCGCATCGAGGTGATCGTGGCGGGCGGCGCGGTGCGCCGCGCCGACGGCGCGGTGATCGGCTCGACCGCGATCAGCCTCATTGGCCAGTTCAAGGTCGACTACGCCATCATCGGCGCCTCCGCGATCGACGAGGAGGGCGCGCTGCTCGACTTCGACTATCGCGAGGTACAGGCCGCGCAGGCGATCATCGCCAACGCCCGCAGCGTCATGCTGGTGGCGGACTCGACCAAGCTGCGCCGTAGCGCGCCGGTGCGCATCGCCCATCTCAGCCAGATCCAGACGTTCGTGACCGATGCGCCGCTGCCCGCGGGTTTGGCGACCATCTGCAGCCACCGCGGCATCGAGGTGATCGAGGCGATCGAGAAGCCGGCCGGCGATATCGACGAGTCGGCCGAGTCCGCCTCCGTGGTGCGGCTGAAGTAGCGCGCGCCGCGGCTTTCGCACGCAACGCTGCGGCCGCGCGCCGTCCACATCCGTCCGAAAATTGAACCCCGGCGCGCCGACCCCTGCTCGATCGGGTCGCAAAATGCGCTTTCACACCACTTTCGTTTCTCTTTCGACTTGCTTTCGCTTTTGGGTGTGATTTAATCCAATACGAAAGCGAAACCGCTGAAGCGAACAGGCGGTCGCCGGGGAAGCGTTCGTTGGACAAGATCTTCGACCTCGCCATCATCGGAGGCGGTATCAATGGCTGCGGCATCGCGCGCGATGCGGCGGGCCGCGGCAACTCCGTTTTCCTGTGTGAAATGAATGATTTGGCGAGCGGAACGTCGTCCTGGTCGACCAAGCTGGTGCATGGCGGGCTGCGCTATCTGGAATATTACGAGTTTCGGCTGGTTCGCGAAGCCCTGATCGAGCGCGAAATCCTCTGGCAGATCGCGCCCCACATCATTCGGCCCCTGCGTTTCGTTTTGCCGCACCACTCCGGATTGCGTCCGGCGTGGCTGCTCAGGCTGGGGTTGTTCCTGTACGACCATATCGGCGGCCGGCATCTGCTGCCGGCGACGCGCTCGGTCGATCTCGCTCATGACGAGGTGGGCAAGCCCTTGATCGCCAACCGCTACAGCAAGGGTTTTGAATATTCCGACTGCTTCGTCGATGACGCGCGGCTGGTCGTGCTGACGGCGCGGGACGCCGCCGATCGCGGCGCCGAGATCTGCACCCGCACCCGCGCGGTCGAGATTCGCCAGGTCGACGGCATCTGGCACGTCACCGTCGAGAATGCGCTGACCGGCATGCGCACCACGATTCAGGCCCGCGCGCTGGTCAATGCCGGCGGCCCCTGGGTCGAGCAGGTGCTGTCCGCGGGCTCCGGCGTCAACGCGCGCGCCAAGGTGAGGCTGGTGCAGGGTTCGCACATCGTGGTGCGCAAGCTCTACGACCACGACCGCGCCTACATTTTCCAGAATGCCGACGGCCGCATCATCTTCGTCATTCCCTATCAGGACGAGTTCACGCTGATCGGCACCACCGATCGCGATTACGAGGGCGATCCCGCCAAGGTGAAGGCCTCGACGGAGGAGATCCAGTATCTCTGCGCCTCCGCCAGCGAGTATCTGGCCAAACCGGTGCAGCCGGAGGACGTGGTCTGGACCTAGTCCGGCGTGCGTCCGCTCTATGACGACGGCGCCAGCGAAGCCAAGGCCGCGACCCGCGACTACGTGTTCGAACTCGATACGCCCGGCGGCGCGCCGCTGCTGTCGATCTATGGCGGCAAGATCACGACCTATCGCCGGCTCTCCGAAGAGGCGCTGGAACGGCTCGCGCCCTACCTGAAGGGTTCGAAAGCCAGGGAAGGCTGGACCGGCAAGGCGCCGCTGCCCGGCGGCGACATGGACGTGTCGGCCATCGCCGCGCTGACGGCGGAACTGGTGCGGAAATATCCGTTCCTGACCGCGGCGCATGCCGGCCGGATTGCCCATGCCTACGGCACGCGCGCGGCGAAATGGCTCGGCAGCGCCAGATCACTTGCCGATCTCGGCGTGTCCTTTGGCGCCACGCTGACCGAAAGCGAAGTCCGCTACCTGATGTCGGCGGAATGGGCTTTGAGCGCCGAAGACGTGGTCTGGCGCAGGTCCAAGCTCGGATTGCGGCTGTCGGCCGACGAGATCGCCGCGCTCGACGAATGGATGACGGCCAATCGCGCATCGGGCGAACGTCCGCTGCGTGAAGCGGGAGCGCGGCCATGAGCGTCATGCTCGAGCAGGTCACGCGAAACATCGATGGCGTTCCGACCATCCGTGACGTCTCGCTGACGCTCGAACGCGGGACGCTCAGCGTGCTGCTCGGGCCGACGCTGTCGGGCAAGACCTCGATCATGCGGCTGCTCGCCGGTCTCGACAAGCCGACGACCGGCCGCGTGCTGGTCGACAGCAAGGACGTCACCGGCGCCGACGTGCGGCAGCGCTCGGTCGCGATGGTCTATCAGCAGTTCATCAATTATCCCTCGTTCACGGTGTACGACAACATCGCCTCGCCGCTGCGGGTGCAGGGCAGGCCGCGTGAGGAAATCGACCGCCGCGTGCAGGAAGCTGCAAAGCTGCTGCGCCTCGAACCCTATCTGCAGCGCACGCCGCTGCAATTGTCCGGCGGCCAGCAGCAGCGCACCGCGATCGCCCGTGCGCTGGTCAAGGGCGCCGACCTCGTGCTGCTGGACGAGCCGCTCGCCAATCTCGATTACAAGCTGCGCGAGGAACTGCGCACCGAACTGCCGCGCATCTTCGAAGCGTCGGGTGCGATCTTCGTCTATGCGACGACCGAGCCGTCCGAAGCCTTGCTGCTCGGCGGCGATACCCTGTGCATGTGGGAAGGCCAGGTGCTGCAGGCCGGCAATACCTCAAAAGTCTATCGCCAGCCGGATACGCTGCGCGTCGCGCAGGTGTTCTCCGATCCGCCGCTCAACCTCGTCGGCATCGAGAAGAAGAACGGCTTTGTACAATATGCCGGCGGCATCCAGGCGCCGGCATCGGGGCTCTATGCGCAACTGGCCGACGGCGCCTATCGCGTCGGGTTCCGCGCCCACCAGCTTGAACTGGCGACCGGCATCGCCGGCCGCCACGCCTTCCACGCCACCGTCACCGTCACCGAGATCACCGGTTCGGAGAGCTTCGTGCATCTCAATCGCGATGCCTCGAACTGGGTCGCGGTGCTGCCGGGCGTGCATGAATACGAGCCCGGCCATCTGCTCGATGCCGTGCTCGATCCCGCCAATATCTTCGTGTTTGATGCTGCCGACCGCCTGGTCGCCGCACCGGACATGCCCCGATCCACCATCAGCGCAAGCGCGTGAGGGAGGTGCAATATGGCCCGCATTGACCTCGTCGACCTCGCGCACTCCTACGGTGGCAATGACGCGCCGCCCGAATCGTTCGCGCTCAAGCCGGTGACGATGACCTGGCGGCAGGGCGGCGCCTATGCGCTGCTCGGCCCCTCCGGCTGCGGCAAGACCACGCTTTTGAACCTGATTTCCGGGATTGTGACGCCGTCGCGCGGAAAGATCCTGTTCGACGGCGCCGATATCACACCGCTGTCAACCCAGAAGCGCAACATCGCGCAGGTGTTCCAGTTTCCGGTGATCTACGACACCATGACCGTCGGGCAGAATCTCGCATTTCCGTTGCAGAACCGCGGCGTCGCCAAAGCCGAGGTCGAGACGCGCGTGAAGCAGATTGCCGATCTGCTCGATCTCACGCCCTTCCTCGACCGCAAGGCGACACGGCTGACGGCGGACGCCAAGCAGAAGATCTCGCTCGGCCGCGGCCTCGTCCGGTCCGACGTCGCCGCCGTGCTGTTCGACGAGCCGCTGACGGTGATCGATCCCGAGCTGAAATGGCAGTTGCGCTCGAAATTGAAGGCGCTGCATCGCGAACTCGATCTGACGATGATCTACGTGACCCACGACCAGACCGAGGCGCTCACGTTTGCCGACACCGTGGTCGTCATGCATGACGGCCGCGTGGTACAGAGCGGCACGCCGGCCGAATTGTTCGACAAGCCCGAGCATACCTTCGTCGGCTATTTCATCGGCTCGCCCGGCATGAATATCGTGCCGGCCGCGGTCAGCGGACACGAGGCCCGCATCGATGGTCACGTGATCGGGCTGCACCGGAATTACGGCGTGCTGCCATCGGGCGCGAAGATCGAGATCGGCGTGCGGCCGGAGTTCGTCAAGATCGCGGCGCCCGCGTCGGGGCTGCTGTCGGCCAATATCGAGCGCGTCGACGATCTCGGCCGGGTTCGCTTTGCCCGCGTTCGCGTCGGCGACGCCAAATTCGCCGCGCGCGTGCCGCCGGGATTTTCGATTCCCGACAGCGCGGTCGGCCTCGTGTTCGATCCCACCCATGTCCACGTCTACGCCGACAGCCGTCTGGTCGAGGGGGTTGCCTGATGGACAAGACCGTCAACCAGAAAGCCTGGTTCCTGGTGCTGCCGGTGTTCGCGGTGGTCGCGTTCTCCGCGATCCTGCCGCTGATGACGGTCGTGAATTATTCGATGCAGGACACGTTCGGCAACAACCAGTTCTTCTGGAACGGCGTCGGCTGGTTCAAGGAACTGCTCGATCCCTCGACCGATCTCGGCGGACGTTTCCTCGCCTC
>JAQSDT010000151.1 GCA_029946075.1 bacterium
CGGCCGTGAGCCCCACACCGGCGTCAACCCCGACGAAGTCGTGGCGCTGGGCGCCGCGGTCCAGGCCGGCGTGCTGCAGGGCGACGTCAAGGACGTGCTGCTGCTCGACGTGACCCCGCTGTCGCTGGGCATCGAGACGCTGGGCGGCGTGTTTACCCGCATCATCGACCGCAACACCACGATCCCGACCAAGAAGAGCCAGGTGTTCTCGACCGCCGAGGACAACCAGAACGCCGTCACCATTCGCGTCTTCCAGGGCGAGCGCGAAATGGCGGCCGACAACAAGGTGCTCGGACAGTTCGATCTGATGGGCATTCCGCCGTCCCCGCGCGGCATGCCGCAGATCGAGGTCACCTTCGACATCGACGCCAACGGCATCGTCAACGTCTCGGCCAAGGACAAGGCGACCGGCAAGGAACAGCAGATCCGGATTCAGGCATCCGGCGGCCTTTCCGACGCCGACATCCAGAAGATGGTCAAGGACGCCGAGGCCAACGCGGCCGAGGACAAGAAGCGCCGTGAGGCGGTCGACGCCAAGAACCACGCGGACTCGCTGGTGCATTCCACCGAGAAGGCGCTGGCCGAGCACGGCTCCAAGGTCGAGGAGAGCGAGCGCCGTTCCATCGAGGACGCTGTCAGCGATCTGAAGGAAGCGCTGAAGGGCGACGATGCCGAGGCCATCAAGGCCAAGACCAACACGCTGGCGCAGGCTTCGATGAAGCTCGGCGAGGCCATGTACAAGCAGCAGGCCGAGGCGGACGCCAAGAAGGACGCCGCCAAGGATGACGTGGTCGACGCGGAGTTCACCGAGGTCGACGACGACAAGAACAACAAGAAGTCGGCGTAAGCGGGCTTTCGATCATGACCCTCATCCAGCAGAGCGCGAATGTTGCGTTCGGTGGGTGGGGGTCATTTTTCTTTAAGCCGATGGTTGCATCCTCGATCTCGGGTGCTCTCGGCGTGAAGACGAAATTCGAGCGGGTCTGACGGATGTCCACCAAGCGCTGCTACTACGAAACCCTTGAAGTCGAACGAACTGCCGACGACGGCAAGCTCAAGTCGGCGTTTCGCAAGCTGGCGATGAAATGGCATCCGGACAAGAATCCGGGCGATGCGTCCAGCGAAGTCAAATTCAAGGAAATCAACGAGGCCTATGAGGTTCTCAAAGACGGCGACAAGCGCGCCGCCTACGACCGCTACGGCCATGCCGCGTTCGAACAGGGCATGGGCGGCGGCGGTCCCGGCTTCGGCGCCGGCTTTGCCTCGTCATTCTCGGACATTTTCGAAGATCTGTTCGGCATGGCCGGACAGCGCGGCCGCGGCGGCGGGCGCGAGCGCGGCGCCGACCTGCGCTACAACATGGAAATCACGCTCGAGGAAGCCTACCTCGGCAAGACGGCCCAGATCGAGATCCCGGTCTCCGTTACCTGCGAACCCTGTTCAGGCACCGGCGCCAAGGCCGGCACCAAGCCGAAGACCTGTTCGACCTGCGGCGGCGCCGGCCGCGTCCGCCAGGCCCAGGGCTTCTTTACGCTGGAACGCACCTGCCCCGGCTGCCAGGGCCGCGGCCAGATGATCGAGGATGCCTGCCCGAATTGCGCCGGCTCGGGCCGCGTCACGCGCGACCGCACGCTGTCGGTCAACATTCCCCAGGGCGTCGAGGACGGCACGCGCATTCGCCTCGCCGGCGAAGGCGAGGCGGGCGTCCGCGGCGGTCCGCCCGGTGACCTCTACATTTTCCTGTCGCTGGCGACGCACGATTTCTTCCAGCGCGACGGCGCCGATCTGCATTGCCGGGTTCCGATCTCGATGGTGGCCGCAGCCCTCGGCGGCGAGTTCGAGGTCCCGACCATCGAGAACGGCAAGACCAAGGTCAAAGTGCCGCCGGGAACGCAGTCCGGCCGCCGATTCCGCATTGCATCAAAAGGCATGCCGGTGCTCCGCTCGCGCCAGACCGGCGACATGTACGTCCAGGTCATGGTTGAAACGCCGCAGAATCTGACCAAGAAGCAGCAGGAATTGCTGTCCGAGTTCGAAAAGCTCTCGTCCGGCGCCACGCAGCCGGAGGCCGCGGGCTTCTTCACCAAGGTCAAGGATTTCTTCGGCAACCGCGCCGGTTCTTGAGACGGAATCCGGCAACCCTGACGAGTCCGGCGAATTTTTTGCTCCAGTCAGGATTCATTCAGGTTGGACATGATGTTATCGCCAATGCACGGGCGCTTTGGCGCGGCTGGCGCGTTACCGTCGGCTTGACCATATCCCGTTCGACCTATACGTCTTTATGACTGTTTTCTGACATTCCCCCACATTCTCTGTGGGTCCCGCCTGGTAGCGACATGCCTTTGCAATCGTCCGTGCGTGCGTTGAAGTTGAAGAAGCCGCTCCGTCTCGACGACGAGGTTCGCTTCCTTCGTTCATGGATCGAAAAGCCGCTGCACATGGGCGCCGTGATGCCGTCGAGCAAGGTGCTCGCCCGGACCATGGCGCAGTATGTCGATGTTGAATCCAAGGGACCTGTCGTCGAACTCGGACCCGGCACCGGCGCCATCACCAATGCGCTGATCGAGCACGGTATCGACCAGAAGCGTCTCGTGCTGGTCGAATACAATCCAGGCTTCTGCGCGCTGCTGCGCGATCGTTATCCGCAGGCCAAGGTGGTGCAGGGCGATGCCTACGCGCTGCGCGATTCCCTCGGCGAGGTGCTGGACGAGCCGGCCTCGGCCGTCGTCTCCGGCCTGCCGCTGGTCACCAAACCGATGCTGACGCGCCTGAAACTGATCCGCGACGCGTTCGCTGCGCTTGCGCCCGGCGCGCCATTCGTTCAGTTCACCTATTCGGTCGCGCCGCCGATTCCCAAATCGCTGCCGGGCGTGTCCACAGAAGCTTCCGAGCGGATCTGGATGAACCTTCCGCCCGCCCGGGTCTGGGTGTATCGCAAGGGCTAAAGCCCGCCACGTATTCGCGTGGCGGTTTTGCCCCGAATACGAATTCAAATATGTCCGCACTGAAAATCCTCGTGATCCCGGGATCGCTCCGATCAGGCTCGCTCAATGCGAGGCTGGCCGCGGTTGCTGCGCATGAACTCGCGCAGGCCGGCGCCGAGGTGACGCGGATCTCGCTGTCGGATTTTCCGCTGCCGATCTACGACGGCGACCTGCAGGCCAAATCCGGCGTGCCCAAACATGCGGTCAATCTCAAGCGCATGATCGCGGCCCATCATGGCGTCCTGATCGTGACGCCCGAATATAATTCCTCGGTGCCGGCGCTGGTGAAGAACACCATCGACTGGATCAGCCGGGTGCAGGATCCGCACGAGGCGCGCGGCCAGGTGTTTCAGGGCCGCGTGTTCGCCATCGCTTCCGCTTCCGGCAACCGGCTCGGCGGCGCGCGCGCGCTGGCCGCGCTGCGGCTGATCCTGACGTCCTGTCATGCACAGGTGATACCGAACCAGTTCGCGCTGTCGTTTGCCGATGAGGCCTATGACGAGATGGACCGCCTGAAGAATTCCACCGATGCCGAGGCGCTGAAAGCGCTGGCGCGGCAGTTGATCGACATTTCCCAACGCATGATGTGAGGTGACATGCAGCCAGCCGATATCGCTCCGAAAGACCGCTTGATCGTGGCGCTCGACCTGCCGGATGTGGCCACGGCGGAGGCGATGATCGCGCGGCTCGGCGACAGCGTGAGCTTCTACAAGATCGGCTATCAGCTCGCTTATGCCGGCGGCTTGCCGCTGGTCAGCCAGCTCGCAAAGTCAGGCAAGAAGGTGTTTGCCGACCTGAAGATGCACGATATCGGCAACACGGTGGCGCGCGGCGTCGAGAGCGTCGCCAGGCTCGGCGCGACCTTCGTGACCGTGCATGCCTATCCGCAGACCATGAAGGCCGCGGTCGAGGCACGCCAGGGCTCGGGACTGAAGATTCTCGCGGTCACCGTACTGACTTCCTATGACGACGGCGACCTGCACGCCGCGGGCTATCGCCTCAACGTCTCCGATCTGGTCGAGGCGCGCGCGCAGCAGGCGCAGGTGCTGGGTGTCGACGGGCTCGTGAGTTCGCCGGAAGAAGCCGCGGCGCTGCGCAAGATCGTCGGTCACCAGATGAATTTGGTGACGCCGGGTATCCGCCCCGCGGGCGCAGCGACCGGCGACCAGAAGCGCATCATGACGCCGGCGCGCGCGATCGCGGCCGGTGCGGACTATCTGGTGGTCGGACGGCCCATTACCGAAGCGGCCGATCCCAGGGCGGCGGCGGATGCCATACAGGCTGAGATCAAGCAGGCGCTGGGATAAGCTGGGATCAATTGTCTATTCAACGAGAAACGGGAGAATGAGATGGCCAAGGGATACTGGGTCGCACGCGTCGATGTGAGCAGTGACGAGGGCTACAAGCCCTATGCCGCGGCCAATCTCGCGATCTTCAAGAAATTCGGCGGGCGCTATGTGGTGCGCGGCGGCAAGTTCGAGAGCATCGAAGGCCAGTGCCGCTCGCGCAACGTGGTGATCGAGTTCGATAGCTACGATGCCGCGATGGCCTGCTACAATTCCCCGGAATACCAGGCCAACATCAAGGTGCGGCAGCCGCATTCGACTGCCGATCTCATCATTATCGAGGGCTATGACGGCCCGCAGCCGTAAGGGCTGGAAATGGCAGAAACAGCCTCAGCGTCATTGCGAGCGCAGCGAAGCAATCCATAGTGCGGCGTGCTGAGGCATGGATTGCTTCGTCGCTACGCTCCTCGCAATGACGAAAACGACGGGAAGTTGCCGCGATAGCCCGCCCCGGCTATACCCCTAGGCAGAGGTAACATCATGGCCGACATGCGATTGATCGTAGCGGGTGCCGGCGGCCGGATGGGCCGCGCGCTGATCCGCGTCATTTCGGAAACGCCGGGCGCGGTGCTGGCCGGCGCGCTGGAAGCGCCGGGGTCGGAACTGCTGGGCAAGGATTCCGGGGTGCTCGCCGGTCTGCCTGCCAATGACGTCAAGCTCTCGGCCGATCTCTGGGAGCTGTCGGCCAATGCCGACGGGATCCTCGATTTTACCGTTCCCGCCGCCACCATCGCCAATGTCGCGATCGCCGCCCAGCGCGGGCTGGTGCACATCGTCGGCACCACCGGGCTCTCGGCGTCCGACATGGCCGTGATCAAGAGCGTGACCTCGCGCGCCATCGTCGTGCAGTCGGGCAATATGAGCCTCGGCGTCAATCTGCTGGCCGCATTGGTCAAGCGCGTTGCGCAGTCGCTCGACGAAAGCTTCGACATCGAAATCGTCGAGATGCATCACAAGGCCAAGATCGACGCGCCCTCCGGCACCGCGTTCCTGCTCGGTGAAGCCGCCGCCGCCGGCCGCGGCGTCGACCTGCACACCCATTCGGCGCGCGGCCGCGACGGCAACACCGGTGCGCGCCGGCCGGGCGACATCGGCTTTGCCGCGCTGCGCGGCGGCACCGTCACCGGCGATCACAGCGTGATCTTCGCCGGTCCCATGGAGCGGATCGAACTGACCCACCGCGCCGAGGACCGCACCATGTTCGCGCAAGGCGCGCTGAAGGCGGCGCTATGGGCGCGCGGCAAGGCGCCCGGCTTCTACACCATGGCTGACGTGCTCGGCCTCGCCGACTTCTAACCAACGAAAACGGAACTGATTGATGAGCGACCGCCTACTCGTGCTCGTGCGCCACGGCCAGAGCGACTGGAATCTGAAGAACCTGTTCACCGGCTGGAAGGACCCCGACCTCACCGAGCAGGGCGTTGCCGAGGCGAAGGAAGCCGGCCGCAAACTGAAAGCTCAGGGCTTGTCGTTCGACGTCGCCTTCACCTCGAACCTGACGCGCGCGCAGCATACGCTGAAGCTGATGCTGGCAGAGATCGGCCAGAGCGATCTGCCGACGACGAAGGACCTCGCGCTTAACGAACGCGACTATGGCGAACTCTCCGGCCTCAACAAGGACGACGCCCGCAAGAAATGGGGTGAGGAGCAGGTGCTGGTCTGGCGCCGTTCCTACGACGTGCCGCCGCCCGGCGGCGAAAGCCTGAAGGACACGCTGGCGCGCACGCTGCCCTATTACGTCAAGGAAATCCTGCCCGGCGTGCTCAACGGCAAGCGCACGCTGGTCGCCGCCCACGGTAACTCGCTGCGCGCGCTGATCATGGTGCTGGAAAAGCTGACGCCCGAGCAGATTTTGAAGCGCGAGCTCGGCACCGGCGCGCCGGTGATCTATCGCCTGAACGCGGACTCGACCGTGGCGTCGAAGGTCGATCTGGCAGGGTGAGGTTGCT
>JAQSDT010000152.1 GCA_029946075.1 bacterium
GCGCGTCGCGATAGACGAAGCTGGAGAACGCCGCGCTGACGATCGGGCGATCGGTCAAATCGGTATCGGTGAAGGTGACGGTGCCGGTGACGATATCGACGGCAGTATTGCCGGTGCCGACCCGTTCAACGATCGCACCGCCGGCGGTCGCAATGGTCGGCTTGTCGTTGGTGCCGGTGATCGTGATCGTGAACGGCACGAACGTCACTTCGTTGTTCGGCGCGTAATTATTGTCGACCCGCGCCAGATAGGTCAGCATCAGGGTCTCGCCGACGGCCAGGAAGTCGAAGGCGCCGTCGGCAATATTGTAGGTCCAGGTCGCCGTGCCGTAATTCCGACCGGTCGGATCCTGCACTACGACCAGCGGCTTCTCGACTGCATGGATCGCGGCAAGCTGTTCCGCCGTCAACGACGAGGTGACGTCGGCGTGCTGCGCATTCTGGTACTTGAAGGAAGAGAACGCCGTCGAGACGGTCGGTACGTCGCCAGCGTTGATGTCGGCATAATTGACCTTGCCGGACACGCTGTCGACTTCGGCGCTTGCCGTAACGCTGGCGCGCTCGGTCAGAGCACCCCCGACGGCATAGGCGTCGGGGGGCCCGGAAACGTGATCGAGCTTGAGGCCAGGCGCCGGAGCGGTGCCGGAGCCCGGCTTTTCCGCGACGTTGAGGACTTGCAGCGTCACCGGAATTTCGGTGCCGTTAGCCAGTTTCAGGAACACGTTCTGCGGAACGACCGTGTCGGTGAAATTGGTGGTGACCTTGGTGTTCGGATTGTTGAGATCCGAAAACTTCAGCGAGAACACGTCGGTGATGATCTTCTGCGCATCGGGTGACAGCTGCACCGACGACAGGAAGCTGACGGTGCCCTGGCCATTGATGATGGTCTGCGTTCCAGCCTGGTTGACGGTCGCGATCGGCGTCAGGGTCGTCTTGTCGAACAGGATGTAGGAGCCGGTGGTACCGTCCGGCTCGACCAGCACCTGGAATTTCGCCGGCGGCGCGCCGCCCTGTCCGGGCACCTCAAAATCGATTTCGACCAGCACCGCGGTGCCGCGGATGCCCATGGTGGCGACCGGCGTATCGACCTTCATGTCGCCGTTCTTGGCGGTGGCGCCGGCGACAAAGGAGATCGTGCCCTGCACCAGACTGAGCAGCGACTTGTTGCTCGACCCGGCGGGGTCGTAGATCATTTCGTTCAGCACCATCCTGGCGTTCGCACCGAGGCCGAACACGCTGCCGTCGATGAAGGTGATGCCAAGGGTGGAATCCGAACCGGATTGGACGACGTCACCTTTGTTGACGGTGTCGCCCTGGTTCAGAATGATCGAAACGCCGTTGCGGACCGCGGTCGCCGTGCCGGAGAGCTTGGTAACGTGGCCGATGACCTGGGCGACGCTCGGGCTGCCGTCGGCCTGGAGCTGTGCGAACTGGGTGTGGCCGGTCAGCGCGTTGACGAGATCGCCGGTGAGGTGGGCGCCATCGGGTGAAGCCAGCGCCGCCCGCTTCTCGCCCTTGAAGTAATCCTGCAGGACGAGCTCACGTTCGTCGCCCTTGATGACGAGATCGGTGCCCGCGCGCTTGAAATCGCCGGTGAAGAGCAGATGGGCATCCGGAACGATGATGGCGCCGGCCGGGGCGTGGGTCGAAACGCTGTCGACGTGGGTCTGCCCAAGCGGTTGAACGCCCTGGCCGTCTGACACCACATCGGTAAATTTGCCGGCCAAGCTCAATGTGGCACCATCGCGGCTAAGGTTAATACTTATAGAATATTCAAAGGTCTAAGCTTGCATATCACTGGAAGGGACGTTTCGGAACCATCCATTGCTTGTACAAGCCCAAGGCACAAAGCACCCGATAAATCGATTTCGTAGGGTTCTACAAAAACAGGAAGTATTCAATTCAACAATGCATCCTAATTTTGCAGAAAATCCAGCGATACTTCAGTTATTCCAAGTATTGAGG
This sequence comes from bacterium, assembly GCA_029946075.1. GTDB lineage: Bacteria > Pseudomonadota > Alphaproteobacteria > Rhizobiales > Xanthobacteraceae > Bradyrhizobium. The sequence continues at coordinate 1,965 of JAQSDT010000152.1, forward strand.
TGAAAAATCTTACTTCTGATTTCTTTAGCCGACTTCTGTCGAGGGATATAACGCCAATTTTGAAGTTAAAACTATGGCTTAGCCAACACATCACGCGATTCCTGTTGCGTTAGCTATGTTAACTGGAAAACAACGATAAGGCGCAGTTAAGGCAAGTACGGCGAAAAGCCGGCAGCCGATCCAAACGGGATCGATAAAATTGTCGCCATTCGGGCTAAGCAATTTTCGTGCTGTTTGCGGCTTTCGGGCCGGCAATCGCCCATTTTAAGCAGATCAAAAGCCGCGCCCGCCATCCTGCCCCCAGCGAAATGATCCGGTCACGAGCGGGCACTCCAGACCCGCCGATGTCCCGGACAGGGGTGTCAGATGGGGTCGTCGGTGTTTTCCCGCGCGCTGCGTGCGGGCCTCGTGGTATGCGGCTTGGCCTGGCTTTGGCCGGCAGACGTCAGTGCGCAGATGCTGCGCCCGTTCGACGCCTCCAGACTGATCCAGCGTTCGGCCGAACCGTTCGGCATCCCGGCATCTCCCCTGCTCGGCGGCGGCCTGGCTGACAAATGGCGCGCCGTACAACGCCGGCTCGCCGACGAGATGGTGCAGGTCGCGCTTTGCGACGGCGATCGCGACCGCTGCGCCTCGCCGAGCGCGCTGAAGTTTCTCGAGATCGTCGACGCCGCCCGGCTTCGCGAAGGTCGCGCCCGGCTCGGCGAGATCAACCGCGCGCTCAACCTTGCGATCCGCCCCGTCAGCGACGGCTCGGTCGACGTCTGGTCGACCCCGCTCGAGACGCTCGCCAGGGGCGCCGGCGATTGCGAGGATTACGCGATTGCAAAATTCCTGGCCCTGCGTTTTGCCGGCATCGCTTCCGACGACATCAGGATCGTGGTCGTGCACGACACCGCCTTTCGCGAAGACCACGCCGTTGCCGCGGCACGGCTGGACGGGCGCTGGCTCACGCTCGACAATCGCCGGATGGCCATGGTCGAGGACTCCGCCGTGAGAAACTACCGGCCGACCTTCGTGATCGATCAGCACGACGTGATGCGTTATTCCGATGTACCGATGCTGGCCATCGCCTCCGGCACTGCGGCGGCGTTCCCGGCCGGCGTGAGTTCGCTGGCCGCAGCTGTCGATTGATATCGAAGCTGTCGCGTTCCCCGCCGGTTGGCATGCCAGATTTTTGCTGATGCCGTTCGTTGCGTTCGATGCGATGCAACGGGAGTCCGCAAACGATGTTGCGGTGCAGCCGTAAACGGCGACGCATTCTGTTTGGCGAAAACATGACGATGCAAATTTTCTCTTTTGCATTTCATTGCTACCTTTGATTGACGCGATCCTTCCCGCGGGCATAGCATCCGCAACAGATCCGCCAGCGTATGATCCGGAAAAGCGGGAACCGGTTTTCCGAAAAGATCATGCGCAAACAAACAGGCGAGATCACTGGGAGGGAATGAGATGATACGTTTGCGACGTGCTGATTCCGCTTGCCGTTTTTTCCCCTACATCTCCGCCATGCCACCTCGCCTCGCGCGGACGGCGATTGCGATCGGCCTCGGCCTGGCGCTCTCCTGCGGCGGCGCGCTGGCGCAGACCAAGGGATCGCCTGACCATATCAAGGCCGTGACCTCGGCGGTCGACGGCGCGTCGATCAAGGCCAACACCGCGACGTCGAACGACTGGCCGACGATCGGTCTCGACTATGCCGAAACCCGTTTCAGCAAGCTCAGCAAGATCAACGTCGATAACGTCAAGCAACTCGGTCTGGTGTGGAGCTATCCGCTCGAATCCTCCCGCGGCGTCGAGGCGACACCGGTCGTGGTCGACGGCATCATGTACCAGACCGCATCGTGGAGCGTGGTGCACGCCATCGACGCCCGCACCGGCAAGCAGCTCTGGACCTACGATCCGAAGATCGACAAGGAGAAGGGCTACAAGGGCTGCTGCGACGTGGTCAATCGCGGCGTCGCGCTGTGGAAGGGCAAGGTCTATGTCGGCGCCTATGACGGGCGGCTGATCGCGCTCGACGCCGTCACCGGCAAGGTAGTCTGGGAAAAGGACACCCTGATCGACAAGGAACATTCCTACACCATCACCGGCGCACCGCGCGTGTTCAACGGCAAGGTGGTGATCGGCAATGGCGGCGCCGAATACGGCGCGCGCGGCTACGTGACCGCCTATGACGCCGAGACCGGCAACCAGGCCTGGCGCTGGTTCACCGTGCCCGGCGATCCGTCGAAACCGTTCGAAGACGATTCGATGGCGGCTGCAGCCAAGACCTGGGATCCATCCGGCAAATACTGGGTCAATGGCGGCGGCGGCACCGCATGGGACACCATCACCTTCGATCCCGATCTGAACATGGTCTATATCGGCACCGGCAACGGCTCGCCGTGGAACCGGGACATCCGCAGCCCGTCTGGCGGCGACAATCTTTACCTGGCGTCGCTGGTCGCGCTGAATGCCGACACCGGAAAATACATCTGGCACTACCAGGAAACACCCGGCGATCACTGGGACTACACCTCGACCCAGCCGATGATCCTGGCCGACATCACCATCGACGGTGCGCCGCGCAAGGTGATCCTGCACGCGCCGAAGAACGGCTTCTTCTTCGTCGTCGACCGCACCAACGGCAAGTTCATCTCGGCGAAGAACTTCGTCGACGTGAACTGGGCGACCGGCTACGACGCCAATGGCCGCCCGATCGAGGTCAAGGAAGCGCGCGGCGAAGCGGCCCGTGACAGCATTCCCGGCCCGTTCGGCGCCCACAACTGGCACCCGATGTCGTTCAATCCGCAGACCGGCCTTGTCTATCTGCCGGCACAGGGCGTGCCGCTCAACCTGACGCCGGAAAAGACGCTGACGCACAACGCCGCGACGCCGGGCAAGTTCGCTGCCGCCGCCGGCTGGAATGTCGGCTTCATGCTGAATGCCACGCCGCCCAAGAGCCCGGCATTCGGACGGCTGCTGGCGTGGGATCCGGTCAAGCAGAAGGAAGCCTGGCGCGTCGAGCACGTGGCGCCGTGGAACGGCGGTACGCTCACCACCGCGGGCAACCTCGTGTTCCAGGGCACGGCGGACGGGCGCTTCGTCGCCTACAACGCCACCACGGGCGAAAAACTCTGGGAGAGCGCGACCGGCACCGGCGTCGTTGCCGCGGCCTCGACCTACATGCTCGACGGCCAGCAATACGTCACCATCGCGGTCGGCTGGGGCGGCGTGTTCGGTATCTCGCAACGCGTCACCGAACTGCAGAGCCCCGGCACGGTCTACACCTTCGCCGTCGGCGGCAAGGCGCCGCTGCCGGCCTTCGTGAAGTACCAGACCGAGGGCCTGCTGAAGGGCGTGAAGTACGATCCGAAGGACGTTCCCGAAGGCACCGCGATCTACGTCGCCGCCTGCGCCCAGTGCCATGGCGTGCCCGGCGTCGACAAGGGCGGCAACGTCCGCAACCTCGGCTATGTCTCCACCGAGACGATCGCCAATCTGAAGGACTTCGTCTTCAAGGGCCCGTTCCGCGACCAGGGCATGCCCGACTTCACCGGCAAGCTGAAGGAAGACGACATCCCGAAGCTGCAGGCGTTCATCCAGGGAACGGCGGACGCAATCCGGCCCAAATAGCAGTAAGGACCGTCATTGCGAGCGAAGCGAAGCAATCCATAGGTCGGCATAGAAAGTGGATTGCTTCGTCGCTTCGCTCCTCGCAATGACGAACTGTCAAACAAAGACGAGCCAAAAAGCAAAAAGGGCTGCGCGATCGTCTCGCGCAGCCCTTTGTCGTTAGAGCGATGCTACAGGAGCGAAGCGCTCCCTCAGAACATCAGGCCTTCCTTGACCAGAACCCAGCGTCCAGCCTTGATCTGCTGGACCTGGGTAATCGTGCTGGCCAGGTGGTTGGTCTTCGAGAAGACGGTGGGCGGCGAGTTGAAGATGTCCATGAACTTGTCGCCCGACTCCAGCGCATCTAGCAACTTCTGTCCCGTCAGGTCCTTGCCGGCCTTTTTGGCGTAGTGGGCAAAAGTCATGATGGAGTTGTAGCCGATGATGGCCTGGGTGTTGGCATCGGAGCTGAACATCTTCTTGTAGTTGGCCAGCCAGTCCTTGACCTTGCCTTTGGCCGTATCCTCGTACGGGATCTCGAAGGCTGCCGCGGCGTAAAGCCCTTCCACGGCTTCCTTGCCGAGCGCCGGCACTTCAAGCACGTTGGTCGGGGTGGCGCCGAGGAAGGTGACGTCCCAGCCGAGCTTCTTGGCTTCCGCCATCGCACCGATGGTTTCGCGGATC
>JAQSDT010000153.1 GCA_029946075.1 bacterium
AAGCAATCCATAGCGCCACGAGCGTTGAGATGGATTGCTTCGTCGCTGTCGCTCCTCGCAATGACGTGGAGAGGCCGCTTACGCCCCCAGCACGTCCCTGTGCATCTTGCCGCCGTAGAAATGGAAGAACGGCACGTCGGCGTCGTGGCGCAACGGGCCGGTGGCGAGACGGCGGTCGAGTTCGCCGAGCACGTTCTTGGTCATGGCGTGCGCCTTGGCCAGCGGCTCGGAGCCGATCTCGACCCACACCAGTTCGACGAGCTCGGCGTCGGCATGAATCACGCCTTCGACGCGATGGGCGATGGCGGACGCATCGGCGGTGAAGAAGCGCGTATCGAAACGGCGGACGCGGCCGGGCGGGGTGATCGCGCGCGCAATCAGGAACAGGCTGGAGGGATCGGGCAGCAGGCCCGCGTCCGAGAACGGCTTCCATGCGCCCTCGAGTTTGCCTGAATTGTCGACCTTGCGGCCGAGGCAGAGACCGGTTTCCTCGCAGGCTTCGCGGATCGCTGCGACCGCAAGGGCGCGCGCGCGAGACGGCGCAATTTTCGGGCTGCCCTTGAGGAGGTTGGCTTCCAGTTCAGACGTGATCGGTGCAGCGACGGGAACGCGGTTATCGGACTTGTCGACGCGGCCGCCTGGAAAAACATACGTTCCCGGCATGAACACGACGTTGTCGTGGCGCTTGCCGACCAGCACCTTTGGTTTGGCGCTGGATCGGTCGATCAGGATCAGCGTCGCTGCGTCCTTGGGCCGGTAATAGGGATGGTGATCGGCTTCTTTTTGGTCTGCACCTTCAGTCATTCCAGCCCCATTTGCTTTTATTGTCTCCTGTTTCTAGTGCGTTTTCCAGCGAACTGGAAACCGGATCACGCCAGGAAATTGCGTCAAATCAACAACTACACCGGCGGAATTTCGCGAGGTGCGTTATCGTCAAAGCCGTGCATGCGCAGCGCCCACTGGAAGCCGACCACCGAGCCCTTGACCGGCTGCAGCAGCGCCAGCGACGACACCAGCGTAAACGGCAAGTAGATCGCCATTTGCAGCCAGATGGCGGGCGAGTAGTTGGTTTCGATCCAGAGGGCGATCGGCACGATGATGTGACCGACCACGACGATCACGAGATAAGCCGGCAGATCGTCGGCGCGGTGCGGGGTGAAATCGAGGCCGCACTTCGAGCAATTGTCGGCGGTCTTGAGAAAGGCACGGAACATCTTGCCTTCGCCGCAGCGCGGGCAGCGGCAGCGGAAACCGCGCTTCATCGCGGTCCAGAGGTCGCGCTTCTCGGCGTGCGCGGCATCCCGGGTCCAGACGGTCGTTGCAGTCGTCACCGATTCCATGACTTGCCTTTCTTCGATTTGGAGCCTTTGGGCTTGCCAGGCTTGGGTTTGCCCGGTTTGCCCTTGTGGGCCTTGCGATCCTTCTCGTGCGGGCTGCGGCCCGGACGTGAACTTGACGGGCCTTTCGATCCGTCGCGCTTTCTGCCGCGCGGAATGACCTTGCCTTCCGACAACAGCTCGAAGCGCAACGCGCCCGCCACTGGGGCAGCTTCTACCAGACGCACGTCGACGACGTCACCCAATCGGTGCATGGCACCGCTGCGTGAGCCGACGAGCGCGTGGCGCGTCTCGTCGTAATTGAAATATTCCGTGCCGAGCGTGCGGATCGGGATCAGCCCGTCGGCGCCGGTATCCGACAGTTTCACGAACAGCCCGGCGCGGGTGACCCCGGAAATCCGGCCCTGAAACGTCGCCCCGATGCGGTCGGCGAGGAAATGCGCGATCAACCGGTCGGCGGTCTCGCGCTCGGCCTTCATGGCGCGGCGTTCGGTCACGGAAATCTGCGCGGCCACCTCGCTCAGCGTCTCCAGCGTTTCGGTGTCGGGCAGGGCGCCTTCGCCGAGACCGAGCGCGCGGATCAGCGCGCGGTGGACTATCAAGTCGGCGTATCGCCGGATCGGCGAGGTGAAATGCGCATAGCGACGCAGGTTGAGGCCGAAATGGCCGTAATTTTCGGATGAGTATTCCGCCTGCGCCTGTGAGCGCAGCACCACTTCGTTGACCAGCGGCTCGTAATCCTCGCCGCGGACCTGGCCGAGTACGCGGTTGAACAGCGCAGGCCGCAGCGCGCCGGTCTTGGCGAACGGCAGATCGAGCGTCTTCAGGAATTCCTGGAGGTTATGCACCTTTTCCTGGCTCGGCTCGTCATGCACGCGGTAGATCAGCGGCAGCGCCTTCTTCTCGAGCATTTCGGCCGCGGCGACGTTGGCGAGGATCATGAACTCCTCGATCAGCTTGTGCGCGTCGAGCCGCTCCGGCACCACGACGCGGTCGACGGTGCCGTTGGGCTTGAGCAGGATTTTTCGCTCGGGCAGATCGAGATCGAGCGGGTCGCGTTCGTCGCGCGCCAGCTTCACCAGCGTATAGGCCGCATAGAGCGGCTTGAGGATCGGCTCCAGCAGGGGTCCGGTGGTGTCGTCGGGGCGGCCGTCGATCGCAGCCTGCGCCTGCGCGTAATTGAGTTTCGCCGCCGAGCGCATCAGTACGCGGTGAAAGCTGTGCGAGCGTTTGCGCCCGTCGGCGCCGATCACCATCCGCACCGCGAGCGCGCCGCGCGGCTCGCCCGGCACCAGCGAGCAGAGATCGTTGGAGATGCGCTCGGGCAGCATCGGCACCACGCGATCCGGGAAATAGACCGAGTTGCCGCGCGTCAGCGCATCGCGGTCCAGCGCCGAGCCGGGCCGCACATAGAACGCAACGTCGGCAATCGCGACGTGGACGATAAAGCCGCCCTTGTTGTTCGGATCGTCATCGGACGCCGCATGCACCGCGTCGTCATGATCCTTGGCGTCGGGCGGATCGATCGTGACCAGCGGCAGGTCGCGCCAGTCCTCGCGGCCCTTGAGGTTCGCCGGCTGCGCAGCCTCGGCCTCGCGCACCGCGGCGGGCGAAAAGGCCTGCGGAATTTCGTGGGCATGGATCGCAATCAGGCTGATCGCCTTTTCGGTCGACAGCGAGCCGAGCCGTTCCTTCACCTTGCCGGATGCCGGCCCGTAGCCGCGCGAGCGGACCAGATCGACGCTGACGAGGTCGCCATCCTCGGCGCCGCCGGTGTCTGATGGTGCGATGTTGAGTTCGCGTCCGGCCTGTTTCTTGTCGACCGGCACCAGCCGTCCGCCGCCGCCGGGCGTGGGGCGGAAGATGCCGAGCACGCGCGTGCGGGCGTGATCGATGACCTTGATGACACGGCCGCGATAGAGCGCGCCTTCGCCCTCATCGAGTTTCTCGATGCGCATCAGCGCCCGGTCGCCGACGCCGGCGGCCGTTCCCGGCTGCGGGCGTCGCGGCACGTGGATGCGGATCTTCGGCGCGGGACCGCTCTCCTCGACGTCCCACTCGGCGGGGGTGGCGAGCAATTCGCCGTCGGTGTCGCGGCCGGTAATATCGGCGATCAATGTCGGGGGCAGGGCGGCCGGTTCCTGAATCTTTCGGCCGCGTTTCGCAATCGCGCCTTCGTCGGCGAGGTCGCGCAGGATGCGCTTCAGCTCGACGCGGTCGGCGTTCTTCAGGCCGAACTCGCGGGCGATCTCCCGGGTGCCGACCTTGCCTGGATTCGAACGGATGAAGGCGACGATGGCGTCCCGGGCCGGAAAGCCATTGTCGGGTTTCTTCTTCACTTATCCCCGCGCCTTGCCCGCACTTTTCTTGGCGGGCGCTTTCGGTGTTGCGGCGGGTTTTGCCGCCGATGTCTTGGCGTCGGATGCGACCGGCGCGCGCGCCTTGCTGACGGCCTCCGACTTCGGCTTGGCAGCCGCCTTTTTTGCCGCCGCCTTCTTCGCGGGTTTTGGCGCGTCGGGATCGGTTGCCTTGTCGGCAGCTTTGGCCTTGGCAGCTTTCTTCGGCGCGGCCTTCTTGGCGCCGCGCTTCGGCTTGCCGCCGCCCTTGGCTGCGCGCTCGTCGATCAGCGCGATGGCTTCGGCGAGCGTGATGGTCTCGGGCGTCTTGTCGCTCGGGATCGTGGCGTTGACGCCGCCTGAGGTCACGTAGGCGCCGTAGCGGCCGTTCTTGACCGCGACGCCGCCGAGGCTCGGATGTTCGCCGAGCGGCTTGCCGGGATCGGCGCCGAAACGCCGTCCGCTCGGGCCCTTGGCGATCTTCTCGGCGATCAGCGTCACCGCGCGGTTGAGGCCGATGTCGAACACCTCGTCGCCGGCTTCCAGGCTCGCATAGGTCTTTTCATGCCGCACGAACGGGCCGAAGCGGCCGATGCCGGCCGTGATCGGCTCGCCGGTCTCTGGATGCTTGCCGATCTCGCGCGGCAGCGACAACAGCTTCAGCGCCAGCTCCAGTTCCATGTCGGCGGGCGACGTGTTCTTGGGAATGCCGGCGCGCCTGGGCTTCTCGCCCTCGGCATAATCCTTCTGCTCGCCGAGCTGGATATAGGGGCCGAAGCGGCCGGCCTTTACCGTCACGTCGAGATCGGTCTCCGGATCCTTGCCCAGCACGCGGTCGGCGGTTGCCCCGCTGTCGGCCGCGAGCGGACGGGTGTGCCGGCATTCCGGATAGTTCGAGCAGCCGACGAAGGCGCCGAACTTGCCGGCCTTCAGATTGAGCTTACCGGTGCCGCAGGTCGGGCACTGCCGGACATCGCCGCCATCCGCGCGGGGCGGATAGATGTGCGGGCCCAGCATGTCGTCGAGCACGTCCAGGACTTCAGAGACACGGATGTCCTTGATGTCGGCAACCGCGCCGGCAAAGCCGACCCAGAATTCCTTCAGCACCTGCTGCCAGGAAATCTCGTTGTTGGAGATGCGGTCGAGCTGTTCCTCCAGCGCCGCGGTGAAGTCATACTCCACATAGCGGGCGAAGAAGTTTTCGAGGAACGCGACCACGACGCGGCCTTTGTCCTCGCCGTGCAGCCGCTTCTTCTCCAGCTTGACGTAGCCGCGGTCCTTCAACACCTGCAGGATCGAGGCGTAGGTCGAGGGACGACCGATGCCGAGCTCTTCCATCCGCTTGACCAGCGAGGCTTCCGAGAAGCGCGGCGGCGGTTCGGTGAAGTGCTGCGTGACGGCGAGGTCCTGCCGCTTCAACGCTTCGCCCTGGCTCATGGCGGGCAGGCGGCGCGAATCCTCATCGTCGCCATCGTCGTCCTTGCCTTCCTGATAGAGCGCAAGGAAGCCGTCGAACTTCACGACCTGACCGGAAGCGCGCAGGTCCAGCACACGCGCCCCTGCCTTCGCGGCGATATCGACGGTGGTGCGTTCGAGTTCTGCCGATTCCATCTGGCTGGCGATGGTACGGATCCAGATCAGTTCATACAGCTTGGCCTGATCGACATCGAGGCGGCGGCGCATCTCGGCGGGGCGGCGCGACAGATCGGTCGGGCGGATCGCTTCGTGGGCTTCCTGCGCATTCTTGGCCTTGGCCTGGTACTGGCGCGGCGCATCCGGCACATAGGCGTGGCCGTAATCCTCGCCGATCACCTTGCGCGCCTGCGTGATCGCGGAGCCGTCGATCTGGACGCCGTCGGTTCGCATATAGGTGATGAGGCCGGTGGTCTCGCCGCCGATATCGATACCTTCATAGAGCCGCTGCGCGATCCGCATCGTATGGGCGGGCGCAAAGCCGAGCTTGCGGCTGGCTTCCTGCTGCAGCGTCGAGGTGGTGAAGGGCGCCTGCGGATTGCGGCGCGCCGGCTTGGCCTCGACGGTCGTAACCGTGAAGTTCGCGGCCTCGATTGCATTTTTGAGGTCTTCGGCTTCCGCGCCCGAGCCGATGTCGAGGCGCTGGATCTTCTTGCCGTCGGCGCCGACCAGCCGCGCCTCGAAGGCGTCGCCGCGCGGCGTCGTCAGCGTCGCGACCAGCGACCAGTATTCGCGCGGGACGAATTTTTCGATTTCCAGTTCGCGGTCGCAGACCAGCCGCAGCGCGACCGATTGCACGCGGCCGGCCGAGCGGGCGCCCGGCAGTTTGCGCCACAGCACCGGGGAGAGGGTGAAGCCGACGAGATAGTCCAGCGCTCGGCGCGCCATATAGGCGTCGACCAGCGCGCCGTCGATCTGGCGCGGCGACTTCATCGCGTCCGTCACCGCCTGCTTGGTGATGGCGTTGAACACCACGCGCTCGACCTTCTGGTCCTTGAGTGCGCGCTTCTCCTTCATCACCTCGAGCACGTGCCAGGAGATCGCGTCCCCCTCGCGATCGGGGTCGGTCGCCAGAATCAGACGGTCGGCGCCCTTGAGG